>JBLIDB010000004.1:0-55069 GCA_047634015.1 Saprospiraceae bacterium | reverse complement strand
CTGCCAGGGCAATAAATGATGATGTTTCGATTTCAGGTGCCATCCAAGATCTTGCAGCTTCGTTGACCACAACAAATTATACTTCAGAAGCCTATATTAGGAGAGCTATAAATGCTAATCTCAGAATGGCCTCAAAAGAAAGTGCTATCCGGTTAGCTGAGTATAGTAAGCATACCAAAGCACCTCTTAATATGCGATTAGATGCCTTGTGGGCATTAGGATATTGGGGCAAAACGCTAGAATTAGATCGCGTAGATGGAAGTTATAGAGCGTTAAGTGGCCACAAATTAAGTGATGCTCATGATGCACTCAGCGTCTTAATTCCGATTATTAAAAATTCGAAATCCAATGAACTAAGAGCTGGAGTGGTAAGCGCAATGGGTAGATTAAATTATGATGCTATAGCTGATAATCTTTATGATCTATACTGGGATCCTACAGAGTCGAGTGAAGTGAAATTTACGATCATCGAGACCTTGAAAGCCGTGTCTTATCCTCGTCTAAATGAGATCATTAACGATGGACTAACCCATAATGATCCTAAAATCCGTGGTCTTATTCTTGAGAACATTAGTGCTTTAAAAATATCAGAAAATGACAAGGCTGAACTTTACAAGAAGATAATTACGAATAACCCAGTACCTGAGAAACAAAAGGCGATTGTTAGTTTGAGTCAATTAGAAAGTGTGAAAGCAGCATCCACGCTAACTGATTTAATGCAAAAGCTTATTAATGGAGAAATCGCGCCAGCACTGCAATTAGACATTTATGATGCAGCTAAAAATAGTGATAATTCGGAATTAAAAAAACTCGCTACGGAATATGACAATATTCTATATTCTAAAAGCATATCCGAACAATATGCGATGTCCATAGAAGGTGGAGATGCAGTAAAAGGGAGAAGAATTTTCATTCGTAATAACTCAGCACAATGTCTGAGATGCCATGCTGCTGGAGGATACGGAGGAGAAATTGGTCCGGACCTCACAAAAATTGCAAGCCTATTGAGTAAGGAGCAACTAATGGAATCGTTAGTAGAGCCTAATGCAAGACTTGCTCCAGGCTATGGAACAGTTTATGTTACAATGAAAGATGGCAAGGAAGTTTCTGGTATTCTGATAGAAGAGAGTGAAAATCAAGTAACGCTAAAGACCGGGGATAAAACGAACGTCTTACTTCGCTCAACCATCGCTGAAATAGAGCAGCTTCCGTCAGGAATGTTGAATATGGTAGATTTACTTAGTAGAAACCAATTACGGGATCTTATGGCATTCCTTGTGACGTTAAAATAGCGCTGAATAAGTCTAATGGCTCTATTTCTCGTCCCCTGCAACCTTTCGATAATTGCATAGTCTTTCTTCATATACATCTAATATAAACCACATTAGGTATTTCTGATTCATCAAGACTAATACGCTGATACTATGAAGAAAGTAATCATAATTATTTGTGCATTTACTTCCATAATTACATATCTCAAAGGACAATCTACTACTAAAAAAGTTCTTAAAAATTCACCAGAAGAACTCTCTATAGAGAAGGTAATTCATGCCGTGCGGATCGGCGCTGAATATAAAATAGAAATCGATGGAAACTTAAGTGAGGCTATTTGGAATGAAGCCAAAGCGGTGAGTCAATTTATAACATGGGCCCCAACCCTTTTATGGAACCAGATAATCAGACTGAAGTCAAAATACTCTATGATGACAATGCATGCTACGTAGGTGCCTATATGAAGGAAAAGAGTCGTGAGGATATTAGAACACAACTTAGTCAAAGAGATCAACCAACTAACCACAGATCACTTCCTATATTTCGCCTGCATCCCTTTTATAAAGTTTCTCAAGTATTGATCCATGCATTCCCGATATTGAACTTGATCTGCTCTTCTAAAAAAAGCACTTAATTCATGCTTGCTTATTTTCACTTTCGCAAGATGAAAAATTTCTATCATATCAATATCCTTAAGGTTTAATGCAATTTTTAACTTCCTAAGGATCATATTATTAGTAAGTATTTCTTCAGGCAATATCTGTTGACCTTCTCGTTTTCCTCGGCGTTTATTGATAAAACCATTTAAAAAAATTGCTAACTCTCTATCTTTGAGAATTGTCACATCTGGATCGTCATCTGACTTTAACCAATCACTTATCTGAGCTCTGGAAACAGTATGATCCGCTTGAAGAAAGAGATTTATCACCTGATCATCATTCCAATCAAAAACATATCGTAAACGGCGAAGAATATCATTGTTATTCATAAGAATTTGAAATTATTGTTTCAATCTGAGCCCAAAGATTGAGGAAAAGATTTTTATTCTACTTAATAAACGCAATGAAAGACAAATATTCTTTCTTTCCTATTTCTTCGCATCAATTTGGTAGCAATATTTATCTTTCCAACTTTGAATTACAATAATGAAGTTCCTTAAACCATATATATGAAATACTTACCGGTTTTTATCCTATTTTTCTTCCTTACATCTACTAATGATGCGCAGGAATCACTTAAAGACTCTGTCAAAAGTGAAGCAGAGCAATACTTCTCCCCGTTGAAATGGAGAAATATTGGCCCGTTTAGAGGTGGTAGATCCGTATGCGCAAGCGGAGTTATCGGACAGCCTATGACTTATTATATGGGAAACACTGGAGGTGGACTATGGAAGACAGAGGATGCAGGTCAGGAATGGAGTAACATATCGGATGGCTATTTTAAGACAAGTTCCGTAGGAGCAATTGCAGTCGCCAATAGTAATTCTAATATACTTTACTGTGGAATGGGAGAACATGCTCCACGTGGGGTTATGACATCCCATGGAGATGGGGTCTACAAATCTATCGACGCAGGAAAAACTTGGATGCACATAGGATTAGCACCAACGCAGCATATCGCCCGAATTATAATACATCCTACAAATCCAGATATTGTATTTGTCGCTGCTCAAGGAGCTCTATATGGCCCTACTAAAGAGCGAGGAATCTACAAGTCTGTCGATGGTGGAAAGACATGGAAGAACGTGCTTTTTGTGAACGAGCTAACAGGATGTTCTGAACTTACGTTGGATCCAAATCTTCCGCATATTATGTATGCTACCATGTGGGAACATCAACGCAAACCATGGAAGGTAATCAGTGGTGGAGATGGAAGTGGTGTATATAAGTCTACCGATGCGGGCGAATCTTGGTTCAAAATCGAAAAAGGACTTCCAGATGAACTCGGAAAAATGGCTATAACAATCTGTCCATCCAACACGAATAAACTATATGCACTCATAGAAAGTGATACAGAAAAAGATCTCGGTGGTTTATTTGTATCTATTAATGCTGGCGATAGTTGGACACGCGTAAGTGATGACAACCGACTTACACAGCGAGCATGGTATTACATTGAAGTATTTGCTGACCCTCAAGATGAAAACACTGTATATGTATTAAGTGCACCTGCATTAAGATCACTTGATGGAGGTAAGACTTGGGAGCGTATTTCAGGAACACATGGAGACTACCATGACCTCTGGATCAATCCGGATAATCCAAAGAACCTCTGCATCGCTAATGATGGTGGAGCCGCTATAAGTTTCAATTTTGGAAAGTCATGGTCAGGACAAGACAATATGCCAACTGGCCAATATTATAGAGTCAATGTGGACAACAACTTCCCTTATCGAATTTATGCAGGTCAACAGGACTATGGCTCTGTCAGAATAGAACATCGAGCTTTAGGTGAGCGAGGAATAGATTATAAGAATTGGACTTCTTCGGCAGGTGGTGAAAGTGCCTTCTTAGCATTTGATCCAGAAGATCCGAGATATGTACTCGGAGGTAGCTATCAAGGAACTATCGAAATTCTCGATACGAAAGCCAAGGCAGGTACTAAGATCATGGCCGCTCCTCATGAATACCTCGGAGAAGATGCTAAAGACATCAAGTATAGATTTAACTGGAATGCTCCTATTATATGGTCTCAACATGAAGTCAATACATACTATCATGGTGCGCATATGCTCTTAAAAACCAAAGATATGGGAGTAAGTTGGGTAGAAGCCTCCCCTGATCTTACGAATAATGAAGTTGAAAAACAAGGTAAAGGTGGTGGACCGTATACTAATGAGGCAGTTGGAGCAGAAAACTATGGCACTTTAAGCTATGTTGTTGAATCACCTCATGAAATGGGCGTAATCTATACGGGTTCCGATGACGGAGTAGTTCAGGTTACTCGGGATAATTGCAAGACATGGACGCGCATTACCCCAAAGGGCTTAGCGGAATGTCTCATAAATGCTATTGAAGTTTCTCCTCATGATCCTGCTACCGCTTACATAGCAACAACGAGATATAAGTTTAATGATCACACTCCAGGACTCTATAAGACTACCAATTATGGTAAGACCTGGAAGAATATATCTTCTAATCTTCCAAAGGGAGCATTTACAAGAGTCGTCCGCGAAGATCCAGGCCAAAAAGGTTTCCTAATTGCCGGAACAGAACTTGGAATTTATGCATCTTGGGATGATGGGAAGGAATGGCAAGCGTTACAATTAAATCTCCCCCTCTGCCCTATAACTGATTTGATTCTAAAGTTTGATGATATTGTAGCTGCTACTTCAGGAAGGGCTTTTTGGATTTTAGATGATCTTCCAACACTACGTCAATTTGGAACAGCTGATTCAGCACTGAAAATTCTAACTCCAGAAGACGCGTACTTCGTCAATGGATCGAGTGAGTTAAACAGTTCAAAAAGTAGTATCAAAGGAAGTAATGCATTTAGAGGTGTTAATCCAGCCAATGGTGTTGTAATCTACTATGAGCTATCGGAGATAAAAGATGACGAACACATCACTATTGAAATCACAAACAGTGCAGGTAAACTGGTCAATCAATTCTCCTCCTTAAAGGATTCTACTTTTGTTAAATATGATGGAGGGCCTTCGGTGGAACCTATTCTTTCTAAGTCTAAAGGCTTGAATCGATTCGTATGGAATATGAAATATCGCAGTATGAATGGTATATCTAAGGCGTATATAGAAGCGAATTATGCTGGACACAAGACTATTCCAGGCAGTTATAAAATTACGCTTAGAGCCGGAGAAAAAGAGAGCACGACTAACGCTAATATAATTCCCAATCCACTATATCCTAACGATGTCAATACACTCAAAGAGTACGATCAATTCATGACATCTATGGAAGAAGAAGTCATCGCGATGCATAACTTGGTTAATCATAATTATGAATTGCAGATGAAACTTTCCTCAGTTTTAAGCACATTAAAAAATAACGATAAGAACAAAGAATTGATGACAACTGGACAGGGACTCCTATCTAAGTTGAAAGCTTGGGATGAGAAAATGATCCAAAGAAAATCTAAAGCTTATGATGATGTTGAGAATTTCCGAAACAAATTCACCGCTAATTATCTCTTTATGATCAATCAAACACAAAGTGATATTCCAAGAGTTAATAATTCATCCCAAGAGCGGCGAGCAGAATTAGATGCTATATGGAAGATCCTTAAAGCCGAAGGTGAAGAGATTAAAAGCATAGCCATTCCACTATTCAATAAGGCATTGTGGAATGCTGGAATAGGTGCGGTTTGGGCTGAATAATGAAATCTTCTAAAAATCAAAAAAGGCTGCCGAAATAAATTTCGACAGCCTTTTTTACTATTAATGTGATTTAGGACCTTGACAAGATGACTATGAATAACCTCTAGACAATCAGCCCAAATTTTAATTCACTTCAATAAAATACTTCTTTAACGTCCTTCTACATCTGCTTGTCCTGATTTACTGATGTCTTTCTTCTCAGGACTACCAAAATAAGTTATATCGGCACTTGAACTTGCCCTTGCTACAGGTGATCTCTCTACATGAATAGTAATATCGGCACTTGAACTTGCGCTCAATTCCGCATCTTGAACTACCAACTTACTCCCTTCAAAGTCTGCACTTGAGGTAGCGGATACTGTTGCATCATTAGCTGTACCTTTTATGGTTAAATCCCCACTGGAACTTACAGAAGCAATTAGCTTATCAACATCTACCTTTACTTTCATGTCTCCGCTACTGGAAACACTAAGACTAAGGGAATTCCCTTTTATCACATCTTTGGCAATGATATCTGCACTTGAGCTTACTGCTATCTGATCTGGATCGTCTGTATATGTGATGATAACATTAACCTTATTCTTACTAGCCCAATTGAATTTCTTTTTTTTATGCTTCATCCCGACTTTCAATACTCCATCCTCTATCTCAGTTGTTACATCTGATAACTCGAAGCCCACAACATCAATTGCTACTTCATTCTTACTACCCTTATGAAGCTGAGCACTAACAATAGATCCTACTGAAATACCATGAAAGTCACCAAGGGTGCGAGTTTCAGCGTCCTGAGCTGTTGCCCCAGACATGAAACAAAAGATCATTAATAGACTGATAATAATTAGACTTACTCTTTTCATATTAAGTGATTTATAGTTTGTTTTATTTAAGGACTCAGATTAATACTGGAGGTTGCACAGCGCTGGATGTATTTTCAAAACAGTCTAGCTAAATCTTAGTCAACAATTGCTAGACTTTCGGAATTCCAACTTGCTCCTTCCCCATCGATCATAATGAAATAGATAGACATAGACTCCTTTTTTTACAAGTTCATATAATTGCTTAATACTTTTTCAACAATTCTATTTCGCAGATTTGGTCGTAAATCCAGTTGTTGTTGACCATTCACTCCAATTCAAATATTGATCTCTATATCTGACCCTACAATAGTAATTTCGCTGAGGGTGCAGACGCAGAACCTGCTCATCAGTGAGGTCATCATTCTCTTGTCTATTCTGTAAATAGTACCAGTTCTCATGTTGCTTCCAAGAGTCATATACAGGCTTTATAAATGTACTATCGGCAGAAACCTGCCATTGTGCTGCAGCATGAATAGCATCCTTCTTAGGGCTAACAAAAGGGCTTGCCTCAAGTAAGATATGAACAGGATCTACTTTATCGGATGATGGCAATAATACAGATGGACTGTTAGGAGGTAAACTGTTTCTCCAAACTGTAATTTCATCAGTGATCTCCTTGTTTCTACTTCTACCATCATTCCCACTGCTTATACGTTTTAAGGTAAAGCTTGGATTCAATTTATCAGCATCCACTTCGACTAACACAAAACCATATTCGTCCTGTGTTACAGTAAATTCATCATAATCTCTTCCTTCATATTCTCCCCAATTATCGATTGCACCACCTGCAGATGCTACATTCACCCATAGATGCTTATGATCTTTGGATTGCCCTCTTGAATATCCATGAGTATGCCCAAAGAAATGAATACTTGGCTTCCCAGTAGATTCTGTAAAGGATTCTAACAAAGTGACTACTTTTCCAGAGAACTTAGTCTCACCAGGAATCCATAGCTCCGACTTGTGTGGATGATGCAACTGCGCAAATACGAAGTCTATCTCATCATTTTCTCCGGTTTTACTTAGTAGCGTTTTCAACCATTCCAATTGAGATGGAATGTCCCTTATACCGTCATTGGAATCCAATCCGATAATGCGAACATTGCCATAGTCTTTATACCACCAATGTTCTGCATACGCAGGTGTCCCATTCTCCGGTAAACTAAAATACTTAAAGAAAAAAGAGCTATTGCGTTCATGATTTCCCGGAACTGGATATAAAGGAATCTCGGAGAATAATGCTGCGGAAGGGCCAAAGAAATGATCTCTCCACTGATTAATTTTGACGCCATTCTCAACTAAATCTCCAGGAATCAAAACCATTGATAGATGATCACTTAATTCGCCATTATAATGCTCTTTAAAATAGGAAAGAACACCTTCGTTTATTATCTCTTTAAATTTATCAGGTCTATTGTGATCATATTGCATATCACTCATAGCAATAAGGTTGAAGGAAGATCTATCACCATTAAAAGGTGGGGTTTTGAATCTAAATATTTCTGATGAAACGTTCTCCGTAATTACTCTATAGTAGTATTCAGTAAATCGTTCTAATCCTACTAATTTCACTTCATGAATTTTCGATTCGGTATAATCAATATTATAAGAGATTCCCGATGTAGCATTACCCAAATCTTTGGTACTTCCCCATTCTACTATGCTTTCTGAATCAAAAGCGGTTTCCCACTTGACAATAATAGACTCCGGTGTGGCATCTTGAAGATACGGTTGGATAGTTATAGAATTATCTTGCGACTGAGCAATAGAGAGAATAGGGAAAATCAATAATAGATTTAAATATTGGCTGATTTGCTTCATAGTGTGTTATTCATTGGTATATAGACCAATGTAACATAATGATAAATCCATTCCAATACTTAAAGAAGGTATAAAATTTTAATACTTACGTGATTCTTGCGACTTTATAAGATAAAGTAAGGTCCTATATTCTGTAGGCAATCATGTCATTAAACTATACAAAAAAACACTTATTATGAGCAAGCCAAACCTTATGGAACTACTGAAAGGGGCCCTGAAAGAAATTCAAAAGAATAATTCTAACAATCCCAATGTACCTAATGCCGAGCCCTCGATATTTGATTTATTAAAAGACAAACTATCAGAAGTAGACCAAAAGACAAAAACCAATATTCAGAATAAAGATGGTGGTAACGGTGGGATATTTGACATAATACTGGATAAGATCAACAGTGCCCAAAATGAAAATAAATCCAACCCAAATGTTCAAACTGCACCCGGAAGCATATTTGATATTCTAAAACAGAAAGTTAACGAACAGAAACAACAGACTAATCAGCGCCAAGTACAGAGCGCTCAAGAATCGATAAATGATATCATTCATCAATACAATCTCGATGTTCGAAATATTGATCAACAATCTTTGCAACAGATTCAAAATCAGTATGTAAAGGAAAATGCTGCCTTGGATCAAAAATATGCACAATACATGCAAGACCTTAATACAAAAAACAGAAGATAAGTATCAAAATTAAAAGATCCTGAAAGTCGACTTGGTACTTTCAGGATCTTTCCTATTATATTTTGAATTACAAAGTCTAATTAACGATTAGAATCTTCTTTTGGAGTTGAATACCATCCTTGGCGACATGCAAGATATAATTCCCAGGTGAAAGATTATCTAAGCTCACTTGCTCTTCTACTTCAATCAGTTTAAAGGTCTTTACGGATTTACCCGTTTCATCTATTAGTGTTCCCTCACCTCCCTTTAAAGATTCAGGAATCTCTATCGCGATAGATCCAGTAGATGATGCAGGATTAGGATATACATTCAGGTCATCGAATTCTACATCCCATAATTGTTTAAATGTCTTTCCGTTTTGAGCCTGAATTTGTTTGAAGACTTCATTCACATCTTCTAATTTAATTTCACAGAGGATCGATCCTACAAAAAATGAATTCTCATCTGTACCCAATGCTATTATCTCGTATACAATATCATTTGTCTCATCTATAAACACCTTCAGTCGACTTCCTTTTGACTTTACAGATACCATTTCATTCATTCTTTCAGGTATCGTACGTATTCCTTTTTGATATTCTACTTCTGGATCCACACTTTCTTCCAATGCCACAAATTGTAATGATTTTACCCCATTAAGTACCTCCTTAGTATTTATCTCGTCATTATGAGATTCATCAACCAAAACAGCTGCATATCTAAACATATCGCCAGATACGGTTATAGCGGTAGAGTTATCATCATCCACTAAATTCTGAAAATATTTGTCTATAAACGACTGAGAAAAGCTACTTCCTATGAATAGCGTTACGAAAAGAAAGGTCAATACATTTTTCATTATATAAATTTTATCTGTTTAGTACGGGTGAATGCCGTTTACATATTTACTCATCCACTATCTAAAGAAAGACTGGAGATGTTAAAAATATGTTACATGAGAAGAGCATAGATCGATGAAAAGAAGATTTATACTGACCATTAAAAGGAAGGTATCGACTTAAATCAGAATAGTAGATAAAGCATATAAACTGATTCAAATATGATCAATACAATAATCAATGAGCGAATAATATCAAAAATATTTGCAATTACACCTATAAACTTTATACAAACAGAGCTATAAGCTATCATAAGATTAAAAGATTAAATTTATCAAAAAAGTATACTTCAAGTATACTTAATTCCAAATAAGACTGCTATATTTGAGGTGTCCGTGAGTTGCTATACCCACCAGATCTTTCCCCCGAAAGAATAGTATCCTTGCGGACGTTTTTATTCCCCCCTTCTTTTGATAAAATTTCTTTTTATCACATCCAATACACCAACACTACTTAGGGAAAGTATGCGTTTGATTCTTTCTGCAGAAGTCTATATAAGTTCTTAAATTGAGGTGGTGTAAAACAACCATCCATGAATCATCTAAGACTTATTTTAAACTGTCATGTACTTTCTTATTTAATCCTAATAAGCAGTTGCGCTACAGTCTCAAAAATGAAAATAAAAGGTCCATCCGACATTTCTTACCCTACTACAGGACATATCGAGCGGCTTGATGAACAAATAGATGCATTAATTCCTCTTGATTCCAAAATCGAAGTCTTAGCAGACGGTTTCACTTGGACAGAAGGACCACTTTGGGTCTCCGATGGAGAATACCTTTTATTCTCTGATATTCCTCCTAATAAAATAATGAAATGGTCGGAAGATGAAGGAGTCAGCACATATCTATCTCCCTCTGGATATACTGGAGAGATAGGTCGAGGGGGTGAACCCGGATCTAATGGTTTACTTCTTGATAAAAAAGGTAATCTGATTCTCTGTCAGCACGGTGACCGCAGAATGGCGAAGATGACTGCACCAATAAGTAAGCCTCAACCAATATTCGAAACGATTATAGACTCTTACGACGGAAAGCGATTCAATAGTCCTAATGACGCTATTTACGATACACAAGGAAACTTATACTTTACGGATCCACCTTATGGCCTCGAGGGAAACATGAAAGATACTGCTAAGGAATTGGAATTTCAAGGCGTCTTTCGTTATGGAACTGATGGAGAGATCAACCTGATTGCAGATGATATCCCCAGGCCTAATGGAATAGGTCTATCTCCAAATGAAAAGACGCTTTATGTCGCCAGTTCTGAGCAGCATCCGATGTGGACAAAATTCGACCTAAATGAAGATGGTAAAGTAAGTTCACAATCCATCTTTTATGATACCGAAGAACGAACTGGATTAGGAGCCCCTGATGGATTAAAAGTAGATAGTAAAGGATATATATGGGCCACGGGGCCTGGTGGTGTATGGATATTTACTCCTGAGGCAGAATTATTGGGGAAAATCATAACTGGTCAGAAAACTTCTAATTGCGCTTTTGATGATACCGAAACGTATTTGTACATGACCTGTGATGATTATCTAATGCGGATAAAACTAAAGTAGAATTAACGCTCAGCTCCATTATACAGATCAAAAATAAACCCAATAGAAAAGGTCAATAAACTAATAAAATCACAACAGACAATATTAGTGAATTGAATGTATGACGCAGTTTAATCTGTATTTTGCCTTTGCTTTATATAAATTAACCTCTCTAAAAAACAATAGCTTAAATCAATTTCATTGAGATGATGGATGAAAAATTATTTGTAGGCTCTTTGATCTTAGTGGTCATCCTCTGCTACGGAGCGTGCGATATGAATGGTGTTGAATACTACAAGCCTGAGGCATTAGCTACGCATTTTAACGGTGAACAGTTTGTTGGAACTCGAACTTGCATGGAATGTCATTCTGATGTCTACGAGAGTCATCTACTCACCGCTCATTATAATACTTCTGCAGTAGCAAAAAGTAGCAACATCAAAGGCTCGTTCGATACAGGAGCCAATACAATTAATCTTGAAGATTCCAAAATAGAAATGCGGAGTATGAGAGGCTCCTATTTTCAGGAAGTGCAATTAGAAGAAGAAGAAAATGAAAAGGCTTCCCCACTACTTCAGAAAATGGATATTGTTATAGGATCTGGAATCAAAGGGCAATCATTTCTCACATGGGAGGATGAAAAACTATTTCAACTACAAGCTTCTTACTCTCCTCCAGCTGACAAATGGATCAATAGTCCTGGGTTTCCAGAGCATCTCATCAAAAGGCCTATCAGAGATGGTTGTTTGAAATGCCATGTCACTTTTGCTACCAATATGGACTTCGCAGGCCAAGGAAATCGCTATAATTCAGAGAAGATGATCTATGGCATAGGTTGCGAAAAGTGCCATCGCCCTTCAGAAAAACATGTAGTTTTTCATAGAGAAAACCCAGAGATAAAGACCTCAAGACATATGCTTAAACTTGATACGCTCTCAAGGCAGTTCCGCTTAGATGTATGTGCACAATGTCATTCAGGTAGTAGAGCCGCTATTCTCAAAGGCAATTCCTTTTCATTTTTGTCTGGGGAGCGATTAGATGAATATTCCAGAAATTTTTATACCGGACAAAAGGAAAGTGATCTTGATGTTCATGGTAATCAATATGGTTTATTAAGAAGTAGCCAATGCTTTAAACAAAGTCTTGAAATGGATTGTGGGACTTGCCATAACCCTCATATGAATCAGAGAGGTGACACAGATTATTTTAATCAGAAATGTGCGACTTGCCACACTGCTAATACTACAAATTGTTCTGCCGAAACTAACGAATTGCATGAGATAGGAGACAATTGTATTGCATGTCATATGCCTACAATCCCATCTAAGGCCATGGCTCTTCAAGTAGGAGCAGGTAGCAAACAAACTGGTGTTCTTGTAAGAACCCATCTTATTGGTATATATGCCCTTGAGGACGATTTTATAAAGCAAATGGATTCGACATCCCGGAATAATATTATAGGATTTATTGAAAGTCAATAAATCCTAAATTTCACATATTAGTTGAGTTTACTTCATAGCGCCGTTGGTTTAGGGTGGCGATGGGCTGCCAATTTTGCTGTTCGTCATGACCTCTGTCAGATGTCTGGGAGACATCTGACAGAGGGAACCGCGATTGCGGAAGGTGGGTTTAATTTGGCTTGATATTTTGTTTCTTTTCATCAAAGAAAAATGAAAGACAAACAATTATTTTTTTGAGATGTGACTGTGTTGTATTTAGTTGAGGATGTAGAATAGTTGATTGGAACCATCTCTTATCTACTCTTATATATGCCTGCGGCGCGATCCTTTTCCAGTCGCTGAAAAGGATCCAAAAAGCTTGATAAATTAATACCCGCGCACTATGCTGGAACCCGCACCCACTAATTTGTCAATCAGCGCTTCTTCAGGAGCCTACTTAACATGTAAAATCCAAACATCTTTACAAAGATGGCTATTCATTAACCTTAATCAATTGAAGTATCTCATCATTCTTTGCGACTAATATATGCTTTGCGTCTTTGATGTTCAGTAACTCCATATCGCGGACATCACCAACTATTTTAAGACCTGATTCTGTCAATGTCCGAGGTGTGAAATTTCCTTCTCCGTCACCTTGAAGATATAGGCCAAAACTTGCATCATTTCTTGGGGTCTCTACTTCTGCATTGTATAGATTGCCTGCCAAAACAATATCCAGATTACCATCTGTGTCAAAGTCATCTACAACAAATTTATTGATACTGGATATCTGCGCTAATTGCGGCAATGGCTTGGCAGTGTATCTGCCCTGATTATTCTCCAGATAAATACTTTCAAATGATGTGATCTCATAGCTCAATGATTCATCTAACAATTTACTCGTATAGATTTGATCCACATTAGCTATCGCAAATGAATTATAATCTTTGAATTTATTTTTTATTGCAGGCATTTGCTCAGAAGAACATTGCCTGCCTCTTACTGGGAATTCTGTATCTCCTTCTTTGTAACTTAAGACGATATCATCCGTGTTGTTGTTATCAAAATCATTGAGATATATCTTGAATGGAGAAGATGGGCTTGCTTTGTATTTATAATTTTTTCCTAAGTTTCCCACTACGAGGTCTAGGTCACCATCATTGTCAAAATCTCCTTTTTGAATATCGAACCACCACCCTCTTGATTCTATATTCAACATTTGATCAGATACATCCTGAAAAGAACCTTCGTTATTTTTAAAAAACTTTATAGTCATCCACTCACCTACGAGCACAAGATCCTCCCATCCATCACCATCAAAATCTACCCAACTCGAAGCGGTTACTAACCCGATTTCTTTGAGATCAGGTAATGATCTTTCGTTGGCATTGACGAATTTTGGACCTGCATCCGTACTTACGTTCTCAAGCAAATAAGAATCCGCTGGAAACGGATATTTCTTAGGGATTAATCGACCTCCGATAAAGAGGTCCAAATCTCCATCATGATCATAATCCGAGGTAGAGATATCCAAGCCGCTAATCTTTAAGTCAGGAAGGGCTTCTCTATTTCTTCTAAACTCTCCGTTACCCATATTCTCATATAGTCGGTCTTCGTATCCCTGTGACTGAGGTTTAAATTCATTCCCTCCACTTGCGATATAGAAGTCATTATCACCATCACCATCAGCATCAAAGATGAGTATACCGAGGTCTTCGTAATATTGATCAGCCTGTAGATCGGGTATTTCCAATTCCTCGAAACCACCTTGCTTGTTTTGTATGAAAACGGCTGAAAGCTGTCCGACAGCTCCTCCAGCAATATAGTCGTCAAGGCCATCTCCATTCAAATCTCCAGTGGCAACCGCAGGACCCAATGTAGAGTTCTTATGTGGTAGTAAACTTTCGGCATCAAAATCATTAAATGGATTCTCTTCATGTTTGAAAAGACTTTCTACTTCTATAGTTTGAAATTGCTTTGTTGCGGTTTCAGCGACTTCATCTTTATCTATAGGATTAGAAGAATTATAATCGATGCTAAGCTTTTGATTTGCTTCAACGTTTGTGAATTCAGAGACTTTCCCATTAGGCCAAGATATTGATAGCTTGTCTACTATAGATACATCGCCAAGTCCGAAATGAATTATTGGAGTGACCGAAGATAAATATCCCCGTACTGTATTATTAGTTTGTACTTGCTGTCCGTCCTTCGTATATATGGTCACTTTACTACCACTGGCAAGCACGTTATCATCTCCTAGCAATTCTATTGCCAGATAATTGTTTGTCTGACTATTATTTCGATAGACACTTGCTATGTCTTCGAGATTATTGATAACGAGATCTAAATCACCATCATTATCCAAATCGGAATACGCAACGCCATTGGAAAATGTTTTCTCTTCAAATCCCCATTCTTCCGCTTTGTTAGTAAAAGTGACATCTCCGTTGTTTCTAAATATATAATTACTTAATTTTTCAGAAGGCACTTTTTCTAAATATTCTAATAGCCCTACTTCTTCTTCTTTCCCTTTGTAGTCAGGATCACTTTCCATTTTTTTGAAAAACTCCCGATGTTCGTTATAGAAGTCTTTATTATTGACATCCCTTCTGATACCATTTGATACAAATAGATCTTTCCATCCATCATTATCAAAGTCTGCAAGTAATCCTCCCCAACTCCAATCTGTAGAAGAGACACCTGCAAGCCGTGACACATTACTGAATAGTGGTAGCTCGCCAGGGAGGTTTCCATTATTAAGCTGCAAAGAGTTTTGCATGTATTGGTGATGCAAGCCAAGTTCTACCGATTGATAGAACACTGCTGGATTCATCGAAGACATATTTGCCTTAGAGCGAAAATTGTCAGCTGCCGACATGTCCAATTGGAATATATCCATCAAACCATCATTATTAAAATCCGCTATATCTGCTCCCATTCCAAAGAATGAAGTCTGCTGTAAGCTCGTATTAATCTGATTGGTGAAACTGCCGTCCTGATTATTGATAAATAAAAAATCCGGGGCATTAAAATCATTGGAAACATAAATGTCTGGATATCCGTCATCATTGATATCCTCAGTTACAACTCCCAAGCTTAGACCAAACGTCCTCAATCCTGAATCTTCGGTTACATCTGTAAATCGCCCATGGTCATTGCGGTAAAGTACATCAGAATCGGCTTTCGGATGATTCGAAAGCATATATTTATAATAATCCACAGGGGCTGTAAAACTGGTCGGAGGATAGTTGATAACATACAAGTCAAGATCTCCATCCTTATCATAATCAAAGAAGCTGGCATGCATACTTATCCCATTACAATCTATTCCGTACTCTTGGGCTTTTTCTGTGAAGGTATTGTCTTGATTATTTATGTAAAGTACGTTGTGATGGTCTCCATCTTTACCTCCCACGGAGCAATAGAGATCCTGATAACCATCTTGATTGATATCTACAAAAGTTGTCCCAGAGTACCATCGATCGTCTCCTTCTAAACCAGCACTCAACGAAATGTCCTCAAATTTCAGATCGCCCTTATTGAGGTATAACTTATTAGAAACCATATTGCCAGTAAAAAAAATATCCTCCAAGCCATCATTGTTAATATCAGCTATGGCGACACCTCCCCCTAGGTACATGTATGGAAATGTGAAATAATTATAAGTATGAGTTTCTGATAGTTTGTTATTGAAATCTATCCCAGTCTTACTTACATCTAATTTTGAAAATAGTGTAGTAGACGCTGGTTCACAGGAACACGCTAATAGAATAAGAATGATAAAAAGGTAATTTCTCATAATGGTGTGCAGCGTAATCAGCTATTGTTCTTGGATATCCTAAAATTAGAATAACCCCTGCAATATTGCTAAGGGTTATTCTAATTATCTCAAGAATACAATAAATATATATTCTGATATTAATATTTGGGTTAAGATCTTCTAGTATCCAGGATTTTGAATTAAAGAAGGATCTTTATCAATTTCATTTTGATTAATAGGCATGAAATAAACATGATCTTGCCAAATTCTATTTTCAAATACAATATTCGTTGGCCTATAGGTATAATCAAAGAGACTTGCATCACGCCTATAGTCTGAAGCTGCCACTGTCGTACCTGGTTTTTGAGTAGCCTGAATCAAAACCTGCTGTACTTGCTGATTTAAAGATTCTGGTCCTTCTAACCATCGCTTCATATCAAAGAGTCGTGCATCTTCATTCACCAATTCTTTATCTCTTTCTCGCTTATAAATCTCTAATAGTGCGCTCCCTGAAGCGGTTACCGCTGGCAAGCCATTTCTGAATCGGAGCTTATTAAGCCATTGAGTGGCTTCACCATCATTACCAAGATTTATATTCGCTTCTACATAGTTGAGTAGAATCTCTGTATAGCGGATATAAGGAGCATCTACTTTCTGAAGATCATTAGGCCAAGATGCAGGAGTACGTGGGTCCGAAAATTTTCTAAAATAATATCCTGTTCTCGCTCCATTCCAATCTTCTATTGGACCTTGACGCGTATCGACACCATTTATAATAGTACCATCAGACAAAGTATAGTATCCTGTTTGGATTTCATTGAACTTATCAAACTTGACAACGTCATCTGTTCTTTGTTTCCATGGTGCTCCATCATGTAATATGGTCGAGTAGAAACGAGCCTCCCTATTAGCGTAAGGGTCTGCTGCGTGATCTGGATTGTCCCAATCGAACTTCGTGCCATCTGCTAAGTCATATTTCTTCACCAATGCTTCTGTAGGAGTAGTACCTGCCCATTCATGGTATCCGTTAGGTCCATGATATAAGGCCACCATGCCTGGTCCCTGTGACCAACCATCCCCACCTGGGTAAGTTCTAGAACCATACCCAAAACCTTCTATCAGTCGACCCCAAATGAAGTCTTGATTTTCATCTCCATCAAGCCATATGTCTTCATAGTTTTGCTTCGCTTCTTCAAAAGGAGCGGGCGCAGAATAGTCCAACTTGTATCCTGATGTTGCATCTAACAACGCCTTTGAAGCAGTAGCTGCGGCTTGCCATCTCGACGATTGACTCCCTCCAGTGTATCCGATTAATTCTGGGTTACTATAGGAAGATATTGTTGATACAGAAGATGCCTTAGATGGTTCATATAGATCACTCGCTGCGTGCGTAAGCGCTCTAGATTTCATTGCTAATGCGGTAATCCTGTGAGCCGTAGCTTTGCTTTCTGGTACATTTGCTAATAGTACTATTGCCTTATCTAAATCTGAAACGATCAAATTTATCGTTGCCTCAAAAGTGCCTCTAGGGTTATTTGCTTCACTTTCTAACGTCAAAGGCTCAGTTAATAAAACTACACCTCCGAATTGTCTCATGAGCTGCGTGTAATAGTAGCCCCTCATAAAGTGAGCCTCACCGAGTAGTTTATTCACAAAGTCTTCAGGGAATCCTGCCTCATTAGCGGTAAGCCTTTGAATTGCAATATTCGCACTTCTGATAAAAGGATATATCTGATCCCAACCAATCCATTGAAAATCTATATAATTACCTGCTGGATTCATCTTTCCTTCTGTGTACCCATCCACGCCTCGGCCTGGATGCGTGAATACCGCTTGGTCTGTAAATGCATCGGTAGTTTCTTCTCTCGTCAATGTGCCGGCCCACGTCCCTTGATACAGATCAAGAACAGCCGCTTCCGCTAGTTTCTCTGAATTCCAGACACTGCTTGATGAAACTTGATCCAGTGGTGTAGTCTCTAGAAAGTCATCATTACAACTCCCTATAAAAAGCCCTAAAGCAAGGAGTGATAATATTTTTAATAAATAATTTTTCATTTTATATAATTTTAGAAAGTTATTCGAAATGATCCGGTAATTGTTTTCAACATAGGATATGCTTGTCCATTATTAAGGGCTGCTCCATTTCCACTACGTACATCATCTGCATTTACGCCTCCCTGTGTAATTTCAGGATCAAAAGGAAAGCTTGTAATTGTAATCAAGTTAGTTCCAGATAATGAAAATCTAATATCCTTTGCGCCAATTTTTCCAGCGAAATCTGGTCCAAAATTGTACCCTAACTCAAGACTTTTCATCCTTACATAATCTCTCGTTAACAGCGCATAGTCAGTTTGACCAGAGTACCATTGATCTCCTCTATCTGCTAGTCTTGGGAAAGGTGCATCAGGATTGTCAATAGACCATGCTCTTTCAGCCACATCTCGTTGGACATTAGCTAGTGTTCCAGACATAAAGCTCCATTCGTAGCCATTATATCCTCCCATGGCTCCAGACCAAAACATATTAAGATCAAAGTTCTTAAAACTCAATGCAGTATTAAATCCTAACTGAGTATCTGCAAAAGCACTTCCTCCTGTCCGTTGTCTATCTTCTGGTCCTATCTTTCCATCTCCACTAATATCTACCACTTTGGCATCACCAGGTTTGAGGAGAGATGTTACTCCACTATAATCCAACGTTTCTGATTCTATTTCTGATTGAGAACGGAAGACACCATCAAATTGATACAGCAACGGTCTACCAATCTCTCCACCCGTTTCTCTTTGCCATGGTCTATCTGCAAGGGCTGGCTCGTCTATAAATAGTAACTTATTACTAGAGCTACTAAAGTTAAAAGTGAATCGGTAGGTTAAACCTGATAGTGATCTCCCATTATATCCAAGACTCACTTCGTATCCTTTGTTCTCAAATTCTCCTATATTCTGTGCCGGTGGCGTGATACCACTGTAAGAAGGAAGGGTTTTGTTAGGAAGTGATAAAATATCTTTTCTTTTATTTTTAAATACATCAAATCCTATTGAGACACTGCTGTTTAAGATTTCAGCATCAAAACCAAAATTAATTTTTTGTTCCGTTTCCCAAGTAATGTTAGGATTTGCAACTTTGGTTTCATATGCTGTCGTAATTACATCTCCTAAACCAGTCGCTGAGAAACTATAGGATGCGAGAAACTGATAAGGATCAACATTATCATTACCCACCTTTCCCCAAGATCCTCTTACTTTAAAGAAGTCGAAGAATGGAACAGACTCTTTAAAGAAGTCTTCTTCTGAAGCTACCCAACCTGCTGATACTCCTGGGAAAAACCCATACCTGTTTTGCTCAGGGAATAAGTAAGAACCATCATATCTAAATAATGCTTCTACTAAATACTTGTCTTTGAATGAGTAGTTAAGTCTACCATAGTAGTTTAGTCTAGCTGTCTCTACTCCAGAACCATTACTGTACTGTCCATCATTACCACCGAAACTCAATTGATCAAGTTCATTCGACAAGAAAAACCTTTTGAACGCTCTGCTGTAAGATTGATCTGATTCTTCTCTAGTAATTCCCCCAAGTACCTTGAAGAAATTATCTCCTACATTTTTTTCATAGGTTGCTAGGAGTGTAGCTGTTATATCTGTGCGTGTAGTATGATCTTGTGTCAAGCTCGGATCTCCTGGTCCTCTCTGAGCCGCAGTAAGGCCTTCTGAACTTTTGTTGACTCCATCCCAAGTATATAGTGTCCATGGTCGCTCCCAACTCCTCCAATCATAGTTCATCTTATCATAAGAAGCATTCGCTCTTAATTGTAATCCTTCTACACCAGGCACATCGAGTGTCAGGCCGATATTGCTTTGTACAAAATTTCTACCACTAACTGTAGAGCCTGGCCCATCAGTGACCCTGATAGCTGGATTATTTCCATTTTCAATATCTGGACCAAATTCTCCCGTAGGCCAGTATGCTGGGAACCAAGGATATTGCCTGATCAAATCACCAAGAACATTAGGCCGTGTCGCAGTGGTGTTATTCTCTTGTCTTGTATATAATCCTACATCTAATTTTAAATGGTCGTTTATTTTGGCGTCCATATTTAATCGTAGATCATACTGAGAAAAGCCTTTTGGCGCATTCTTAAAATTGGTTCCCTGCGTTAAATACCCCAACGATGCTAGGTAATTAAGATCATCCGTCCCTCCAGACATTTGAAGGTTATGGCGTGAAGTAGGTGTATTCTTCCGAGATACTGCATCAAACCAATCTGTATCTGGATAATTCCAAGGATCCTCACCAGCAGCCGTATTTTGAATCCTATCAGTAGGATAAGTCGGATTTAATATCTCTCCATTAGGTCTTGTAAAAGGGGTACCTCTGACCGCATTGGCCGCTTGCCACTCATCTGTAGGTAACTTATATACATTTAGTAAATTCACTAAGTCCATATATTCAGCACCTTTAAGCATCTCAGGAGTTGAAGTAAAATTCTGCACCCCAAAGCTAGATGATAATTGGATTTTTGGTTTACCTGCTTTTCCTCTCTTAGTAGTTACCAGTATAACGCCATTAGCAGCACGTGCTCCATATATAGCAGCAGATGCATCCTTCAATACAGAAATACTCTCAATATCTGCAGGATTGATTCTGGCGAGTCCGCCCGCACGGTCTGGGATCCCATCAACAACAACTAGGGCTGATGTATTATTAAAAGTGTTCGTACCTCTAACTCTAATTCCTTGCGACTCTGCTCCTGGCTGTCCAGATTGAGTATCAATATACAATCCTGCAACTTTTCCTGCTAACGCCGTACCTAAGTTAGGAGAGATTGATTTTTCTAAATCCGCTCCTCCAATAGAAGCCACAGATCCAGTTAGAGTGGCTTTCCGTTGTGTACCATAACCGGTCACAACTATTTCATCAAGAGCGGTGCCTTCAATTTTCATAGCAACATCAATAGTAGATTGTGAACCTACCGGTATAATCTGCGTACCATATCCAGTATAGGAGAAGGTTAGCACATCATCAGGACTAACGTTCAAGGTGTACTTGCCATCAATGTCCGATATAGTACCATTGGTAGTACCATTAATTAGGATGTTCACTCCGATCAGAGTTTCACCCCCTTCATCGGATACGGTACCCGAAATTGGGCTTTGGGCTATTGCTTGCGTTGCGAAAAGCAATCCGAGCAATAAAAAGAGATGTTTACATAGTTTTTGATTCATTCGAAATGATTTTAGATAGTTTAAGTTGCGACAATATTGCTTGCTAAAATTCCAAAAAGCCACTCTACTCCCTAACTAACGTTTACTTAGGGGAAAATGTGACTATAAGTGGACAGTTGACACTTATTAATTTAACACAAGTTTAGCATTAATCCTTGAACAATCAGAAATTTTGCTGAAACAATTAATAATACAACATTAATTCATCAGAGCTGGCAATACGCCAACTATCTATATGCCTCAATCCGCTGAACGCTTGTAGTCAAAATGGGAAATGAAGACTATTCTCTTTATAAATCAGTTTCTTGTCAATCTAATGCACTAGCTATATCCTCTATACAAGGTTATCTACAGTATCAACCTTTCCTTATGTGTTGGAGTAAAATAGTAAGTATAAAGACTTACAATTCAGACTTGTCTTGCTTATTATATTCTGGGACTAAACAAAGGCTCTTTGCTTTTTGTCTCATTGTATCGTTGCTTATTAAAACGATACAACCAAGCCCCTTTTTTAGAACTACTTCTATCCTTTTTATCCAATTTATCTAAAATATGCAGAGACAGTATCTTTTTACGAAAATTTCTTTTATCCAAAGTTCTTTCAAAAATCGAATCATAAACTCTCTTTAATTCTGGAAGCGTAAATTTATCAGACAATAACTCAAAACCAATAGGTAATTGCTGAGCCTTATTTCGTAGAATGCTTTTTGCTTCTTCTATCATAAGATTATGGTCCAAAATCAATTCCGGAATTTCATCAAATGAAAACCATTTTCCTTGATAAGGTCCCACAACTTGTAATTCATGATCTTTTAATGGAATCAAGGCATAATGACCTATTGAAAGAACTCTTCCTCCAGGATCTCTATCGGTATTACCATAACAACGAGTCTGTTCAAGAAAGATATTTTCGAGCCCAACATAGTCGCGAAGAATCCTATTTACTCCATCTTCAATATGCTCACTATGGTCTATAAACCCTCCTATAAGGGACCAATCACCCTTAAAAGGTGCTACTTGTCTCTTAAAAAGTAGTAGTTTAATTTCATTTCCGTCGAATCCAAATATTACACAATCAACCGCTACATGATGCTGCGCCGCATTAATATAATAAGGAGAACCGTTATTATTCATCCTACTCATATCTATCAATAGTAGTGGAATTAAATTTGAATTGAGAACATCCAGCTAAATATATAATTTTGATATGGAGATTAGATATACAACAAGTCGTCTTATTTCCTCAACGTTACTTTGGCATAGCTATTCTATTTTTTAATATTGAAAAGGGCTTCTCTCTTCCTTCGTCTACTTTGAAAAACTGTAGTCTTTGGTGTTTGATGATCCACATTTCTTAGGCGCGAATTCTTTGTGATATATTATTCATACATAATAGAGAAATAATTAGCTTATTCTTTTTTTGTCTTAAAAAACAGATATTTGAGGCAACGCATTGGAGAATCATATGGAAGGAAATATTCTAGTTATGGGAGCCTTAGGTCAGATCGGCTCAGAATTAACAGCAGAGTTGCGACGAATGCATGGTATCGAAAGAGTCATCGCTTCAGATATCAGGATACCTCAATATGATCCTGCTAATGATGGCATCTATGAAATACACGACTGTACTCATATAGAGCAGACTTTTGAGGTGGTTAAGAAGCATGATATCAGGGTCATTTACAATCTTCCTTCTTTGCTATCCGCTACTGCTGAACAGTTTCCACAGAAGGCATTTGAGGTCAATCTCATAGGGCTTTACAATACGCTTGAAGTGGCAAGACAATTTGCTTGTTCTGTTTTTACCCCTTCTACTATCGGTGCTTTTGGGGCCAGCACACCTAAAGACCAAACACCACAAGAGACTATTATGCGCCCTCTGACTATGTATGGTGTTACTAAAGTAAGTGGAGAACTTCTATCCGATTATTATCACTTTAAATATGGTGTTGATACACGAGGTGTGCGATATCCTGGAGTCATAAGTCATAAGACTTTTCCTGGTGGCGGTACGACGGATTATGCTGTAGAAATATTTTATGCTGCGCTAAAGGGAGAAAAGTACATTTCCTATTTACGGTCTGATACAATATTGGATATGATGTACATGCCTGATGCCATCAACGCAGCTATTGATGTGATGGAAGCAGCACCAAAAAAATTGCGCTATCGCAATGCTTATAATGTTACCTCTATGAGCCTAACTGTAGACATGCTGGCACTGGAGATTCAAAAGCATTTGCCTGACTTCAAGTATGAAGTAAAAGTTGATCCCTTGCGACAAGGTATTGCCGATTCGTGGCCCAATGGAATGGATGATAGTGCTGCTCGTAAAGATTGGAATTGGGTGCCGAAATATAATTTAGAAATGGTTGTCAAAGACATGCTTAAAAAATTAAAATTGTACTAATGAGTTTAGATAAATTAGATAAAGCCCTTGCCTTAGAGATTCGTCTATTGCACGAAAGTGGCCGTGCCAAATCTCCTGAAAGAATTATAAATGGTTATGTCGCCCCTATAGGTAATAAGGGCCCAAGATATAAGGTAGACGGTCATGATCAAGAATTCATTAGGATGAATAGCAATAGCTATCTATCCCTCTCCAGGCATCCTGAATTAATAAAAGCTGCTGATGAGGCTACTCACAAATTTGGTGTTGGACCTGGAGCTGTAAGATTTATTGATGGGACATTTGAACAACATATTGCACTTGAAAAAGACATTGCAAAGTTTGTAGGCACACCCTCTGCCAAAATATTCAACTCTGCCTATACTTCTAATCTGGCCTTAGCCCTTACTCTGAGTGGTCCCGGAACATATTGGATCGGTGATGAACTCAATCATAACAGTATCATACGCTCCATGCGTATATCTAATGTACCTCGTACAAATCGTGCTATATATAAGCATAATGATATGGAAGATCTAAGGCGCTGTCTTGATGCTATACCAGAAGGCACGAAAAGAGTGCTGGTCATATTTGATGGCATTTTTAGTATGCGCGGCGACAATGCCCCAATTAATGATATTCAAAAGCTATGTGAAGAATACCATGATCGATATGAGCAAGGTGTAATAACAGTTGTAGATGATTCGCATGGCATAGCTGCATATGGAAAAGATGGACGAGGCACTTGTGGGTATACAGATACCATGGCTGACATTATCGTTGGAACTTTTGGAAAAGCATTTGGTGTCAATGGTGGTTTTATTGCTGGGTCAGAAGCATTGTCTGAGACCATCAGACAAAAA
The DNA here is from genome assembly GCA_047634015.1 of Saprospiraceae bacterium. GTDB lineage: Bacteria > Bacteroidota > Bacteroidia > Chitinophagales > Saprospiraceae > JAJRXG01. The sequence continues at coordinate 30,004 of JBLIDB010000004.1, read as the reverse complement.
GCAGATACCTATATTTACACCAATCCATTGAGCGTAGCAGATTGTGCGGCAGCAAGTAAATCAATAGAAATTGTAGATAGTGTAGAAGGAAAAAGCCTCTTAACAAATGTAAAAGAACGGGTTCTCCAATTTAGAACTGGACTTGATGCGCTAGGATATGAAAGTATTCCAGGTCCTCATCCTATTGTTCCAATTCTAATTAGGAATACTTCGAAAACACACGAAATAGTTCAAAAATTATTTGACAATGGTGTGCTTGTGGTGGGACTAACCTTTCCTGTTGTACCAAAAGATTCAGAAACTATTCGCGTTCAGATTAATGCCGGATTGACAGAAAGTGATATAGAATATGCTTTGTCTTGTTTATAAAAACGATACATTATCTCAGATTCAGGAAGTTCCTTGATCTATAATGAAAAACATCGACCAGAGTGATTATTGTGGTTACAGGAGAATCTAAAAAATTCGAATACAGTATTATGGATTGCCTTGGTACTGAGACAAAAAAAGACACTTTAGAATTATCAGAAGGCACTTATTTTTAATGTACCAGCTTCAGGATTGATTACTTTTAAGGCCATCAATTAGAAATATAGACTTATGAAATCAAGAAAAGGATGGCAGCAAGGCATATTAGTGACCGTCCTGACAGTAGTAATATGCTTTTCTTGTTCCAAAGAGAAAAAAACTGTTGCGGAAACCAAAAGTCAACCGAATATTTTATGGATCTTTCTAGAGGACACAGCTCCGCTTCTCAGCTCCTATGGCACGACACTTATTTCAACTCCAAATATTGACAAGCTTGCGCAACAGGGTGTTCTTTACAAGAATGCCTATATGCCTGCACCTGTTTGTTCTGCCAGTCGTTCGAGTATTATAACAGGGGTCATGTCAACGACTACGGGGACACATAATCATCATAGTTCCAGAACAAAAGAATCTGGCATCTACTTACCAGATGGTTTAAAAACAATTCCCGAAGTATTTAAAGACGCTGGTTATTTCACCTTCAATAATGGAAAAGATGATTACAATTTCATCTATAACAGAAGAGATCTGTACAGTCAAGATTATAAATTACATCCGCTATACGGAAAAAGTGGAGTTCACTTAGACTTGGTCACTTTAAAGAATAAGCAACCTTTCTTTGGACAAATACAAATGTATGGTGGAAAGGAAATATTTTCAGCTAGCTTTAAAGACAATGTAAAAACTCCTGTAGATCGGTCTAAGATAGAACTTCCTCCATATCTTCCCGACCACCCTGCCATAGTAGAAGAATATGCCAATCACCTAGATGCCATTCAAATAACCGATGAAAAAGTAGGCGATATCATTAAAAACTTAGGAGATAATGGATTGTTGGGAAATACTGTGGTCTTCTTTTTTTCAGATCATGGTATGAGAATGACACGCAACAAACAGTTTTTATATGATGGCGGTTTGCACGTGCCTCTTATCATTGCTGATTTTACCAAGAATATCAAGACTTTACCCGCTGGAACAATCAATGAAGATTTAATTAGAGGTCTTGACCTTGGCACCAGCTCATTAGCCTTAGCCGATATTCCGATTCCTCGTAATATGGAAGGTGAAAATATGTTCGATGATTCCTTTCAACGTGATTATGTAATATCAACCCGAGATCGATGTGATTTTACCATTGATAGAATTCGCTCGGTTCGTTCTAAAGAATATAAGTACATCCGCAATTTTAAAACAGACAGACCCTATACCCAACCTACTTATATGGATTTTGACGGCATCGAGTTCGTTAAAGTAATGCATCAATTACATGACGATAATAAATTGAATGCGGTGCAAGACCGGTTTATGTCAGATGAGCGCCCCAAAGAAGAATTGTACAATCTGAAAGATGATCTTTTTGAATTAAACAACCTTTCAGATGACCCGAGGTATGCAGATGTGTTGAATGAATATGCGAGTGTTTTGAATGATTGGGTTACCAAAACCGATGATAAAGGACAGTATCTTGAAAATGAAGAAAATTTAAAATTGATGTTGGGTATTTGGGGAAAACATGCCGTTAATCCAGAATATGACGTCTTAAGAAAAAAACACCCCAATCTGGGAGGTTCACTGGTATACCTAAAGAGTGAATCTTCAATATTGATTGATTCGACATTCTCCGAAGATCCTTTATTAGAATTAAAAACACACCTATAGAGAAGGGCGATAGATTATAATTTCATTTATAGGAGTTGTTGAGAATGACTGTGTGTTAAGCAAATTAAAATAACTAAATTATAATCGCAAGCGAGGGCTACGATCTTGTCAACAGTAGAGACAGTGGTATAAATCCCGTTCAAAAGAACGGACACGTGACAGCCCGATTCGATAATCTAAGTTCTAAAAAACCTAATCATGCCTGGTAGTTTATTCAATTTAATAAGATTATTGCAATGATTCCCACTCTTCTTCAGTCGCATCGGATTTCTGATATTCCATTAATGCCTTCCAATAATTTTCATGTTTTACGAATAACATTTCAAAATGCATGAAACGCTTTGCAATAACTTTACCATTGCTTTCATTGGATTTGTACATAAAAACCCCCGTTTCATGAGCAGTGGTTTCATCACCTATTCTTTGTGAGAAGCGAAATTCTACACTACCCTGTGTTTTTCCCGTTTTGGTATCATTGAAGCCTTGCTTCCAGCTTGCCAGCGCTTTGGTAATTGGTACTGACACCTTTCTTTTCCCTGATGCAAAAACAACTACCGCATCTTCATGGTAGGCCGCCTTGTAGCCCTCAAAGTCTCCCTCACTTACAGTTCTAGCTAACTCGGTCCAAAAGCGATCTAGTTCTGCTAATCGTAACGAGTCTTTTGGAGTTTCCATTTTACTAAGCGAATTGCGTTCATAGTTATTCGCTTTAGTAGTTGTCATACTTGCTATAAGTACAATTATTATAAACGATAGAATTCTTATCATGAGTACTTTTTTTGTAACGAACCTTTGCGTTAATATAAGGATATAACTCAAAGTTTGCTATTCGCAACCACGCACAAATAGAATATTCAGGTTTACTTCTTTTATCCCGAGATAAAAGAGATTGATCAATGAAATAATGGATGAAAATTAATTCTATGGCAAAGACATTATATAAATCGCCACAATAATAATTTAAAAAAAAATAAAGACTCAATCAGTACCTATAGGGTACTCATTCAGCAAATCCTCAGGCTTATAAAAGCCCTTTTTATCTTTGATTTCTTCTCTAATCCTCTTTACGGTTTCTGGCTGTATAACAGATGCGCTATTGCTCCATGATTTACGAACATATGTCAATACATCCGCCATTTCCTGATCGTTCAATAAACCTTCATAAGGAGTCATAGGGACTTGTCCTGGATATTCCTTATTTAGAACAGTAATAGGACCATGAAGCCCCTTAAGCGCTAATTTGATTATTCGCTCTTCGTTCCCTTGAACCCACTTAGTCCCATTTATAGGCGGATAACCTGACGCTCCGAGACCCATTCCATTTTCTTGATGGCACGTTTCACAATAGCCATCCCTCATAAATATTTCATGCCCTCTCTTGTAAGATGCCCATTCCTCATCGTCAAGCTTTCCTGGTCTTTTTAATTCCTTCTCTTTACTATTGAGACTTACACCATTAAGATGCGCTTCGGCTGTCTTGTGTGCATGCACCATCCAGTCGTCAAGTGGGTACTGAGCAGCTTCATTTATTATTTCTAAACCATCCTCCTTATCTAACCAAGAAGCCGCAACTATTGCTTCTAATCTCACTCTTCCTTCATCATCAGATGCGGCATTCTTTAAAAGAGCCGTTTGATCTTCTAATTGATGCCCCATATACCGTACTACTCTCACGCCAGCGGACCTCGCTTTATAATCCTCTGCTGTAAGCACCATATCCAAGATATCTCTATCTATATTATTTAATCCCCAAGTCACCCAAAGTGCTTCTACCAAATGATGTTCATATCGATCGTCAGACGTGTCTAATTTTTCAACCCAAGAAGTTAATGCTGATAGTACTTCTCTATGATTTCTTCCTCTCAGCTCTCTTTTCGTGCGATAACGCGTTCTATATTCGTGCAACTTCAGATTCTCGAGCAATTCTGGGATTGTAGCCGCCACAACCTTAGCTGGCTTAACCAATGGTCTGCTTGGATAAGTGATTCTATAAATCCTCCCATGAACATGGTCTCTATAAGGATCGCGTGCATTGTGCTGCATGTGACCTATAAGCACATTATGCCAATCCAAAAAATAGAGAGACCCATCAGGAGCAAATTCCATATCAACGGGTCTAAAATTCTTATCAGAACTTACAAAAAGATCGTGACGTAAATCCGTCTCAAATCCAGTCTCCGAATCTCTTATGATATGCTGCTTCATACCCAAGAAACCAATAGAATTACAGATTAACAAGTCCCCTTGCACTTCATCTGGGAAGTGACTACTTGACACAAATTCTAATCCTGAAGTGGGTCTCACTTTATTCTCATCTTTTATAAGATCCTTACTCTTATGCGTCGCTACACCATAACGTGACTTGACTGTACCTGGTAACATCCATCGTACGGCAGGTCCAGATGTCTCAGCAAATATCGGCTGTCCCCAATCATCAAATGCTATTCCCCAAGGATTAGGAATAGAAAGTTGCGCGGTACGCTCCAAGCGCCTTCGTTGAGGATTAAATCTATAAAACCCACCATTAGTAGCTCTTACAGGTCCGTAAGCAGTTTCTACATTCGTATGCAAGAAAACACCTTCTCCCATATATATTGCTCCCGAGGGATCGGCACAAAATGCACTAATGACATGATGCGTATCATGATCATCAAAGCCACTCATTATAATTTCTACCTCATCTACTTTATCATCTCCATCCGTATCTTTTAATAACTTAAGATTTGTGCCTTGCGAGACATAGACGCCTTCTGGGGCGAACTCAAACCCTACAGGAATATGAAGGCCATCGGCAAATACAGTCTGCTTATCTGCCTTTCCATCACCATCTGTATCTTCTAATATGAGTAGCTTATCATTTGGTCGTGGATCTCCTGGCTTCCAATGAGGATAAGTGGGCATTACTGCTACCCAAAGTCTTCCCTTATTATCAAATGATATTTGTACTGGATTGGCCAGATCTGGAAATTCTTCTTCAGAAGCGAACAATTCTATTTTATATCCTTTAGGAGTTTTGATTGTCTCAATTGCATCATCACCGTATAAATATTCATCCAGACCTCTACCATAATCTCCTGGTATATAATTAGACTCAACTTCTGGTAATGTAATCGTTTCTCTATCCGCAGCAACCAGATTCATTATTTGACCAGTATTCGCTTGCCAAATAGCACGATCCCTAATATCCGTCATTTCTCTAATCTTCCTCAATTCAAAAGGATAATTATCCGGACCGAAAGGATCATAGCGTCTTCCAAATACATGGACACCATTGGGGATTTTATAATCATTATGCCAAAACCAATTCTTTTCATTCACGGCTTCTTGAACAAGTTCTCTATTGGATTCATCGACAATCGGGTTTTCACCAAATACTGCGTCTGCAAGGAATGGGGCGAACTTTTGGTATCCTGCATCATTAAGTTGGGATCCGTCGACAGTTAATTCACTTGAAGCGGCAAACCATTGTTTGGAAGGTTGAAAGGCATCTACAACAGGCACATTAAATTCTGCAGCAATTGCTATTATTGCATTTGTATAAAGTTCTAAATTTTGGTTCTCTAATTTACCATCAGGAAAGTCGTACTTAGCAGTAAGGTCCTCAAATGCGATAGGTGTTACCAATGACAATCTTGGCTCCGTCTCACCATTATATTCCTGAGATTGCGTATGCTCAATAAATGCTCTTAATTCCGCTTCAAATGTTGGTAATCCTTCAGGTCCGTTGAATGATTCACTATAGCCAAAGAATGCCAAAATCACATCTGCTTGGTGTCGCGTTAGCCATTCGTCAGGTGTCTCTAAATGACCAATACTCCCCGAAGCTTGAGCTAAATCTGTTTGTATTTCTTTCGCTCCAGCAAATGGCCAAGGGTCATTCCGTCCAGAGTGTGGTCTAAAACCTGGCGTATCACCACCATCGCACATATTCCTAACGTACAGTGTACTATCTGGATATCTCAATTGTAATTCTGTCTCGAAATAACCATAGTTCATCATTCTCGAACAAAGGTTATTACCTAAGAGTATGATGTGATCTCCTTTATGAATGTCGATTTGGGCTTCATCTGGAGCCGAACATTGGATAGCAAGGAGACTAACTAGAAGGAAGAGTACGATGTTATTTTTCAAATTTCTGCTTTTATTAATTTTCTAATTATTTTCAATTAAGTCGATTAACAGATCAACTCCTCTTCTTACAAATACTGGATCTTCAGCATATTCCTCACAATCAATAATATCAATAGTTTCTGGTAGATTCTCTTTTAAGTACTTAAAGAAAGCGTCATCAGATTCCTTATCATACAAGCTGGCTCCTACTTTCGAATACCTTCCTACACCTCCTCTTGGAATGAGAAACTTCGCATTACCTTTAGTATGCTGCAATCTATCGCAAATACTCTTCGCCACACGTACAATTTCCTTTTTATTGAGACGAGGCACGAAAATGACTGGGCTATGGAAGACGTAATCATGATTGAGAAATTCTTCAGGCACTTCATTGGGATGTACTAATATCCCTAAATGCTCCGCCCCGCCGGGACAGAGTACTTGTGGAATGCCAAGCTTTCCAGCCACCGTTAGTCGTTCAGTCCCGCCGGCTCTCAATACTGACCACACATCATCTGCAATCTCTCCCATCGCATAATCGAATACAGCCCCAATGATACCTTCTTTCATCATCTGCTCCATAGCTCTACCACCTGAACCTACAGCATGAAATACGATCACCTCATACCCTCGTTCTTCGATATATCGTATGGCTTCCATTGCACCATTTGTTAGTACACCAAGATTGGACATACCTATAAGAGGCTTGTCTTGTTTCTCTACTTTGAATACAATATCTACGTTGGCCATTCCGCAAACTGCTCCGGCAGCATTGGCCAAAATCTTACGAGCGAATGGATTCAATTTCAATATATCACTTACTGAAAACATCATTGTGATATCCTTGATTCCTACAAATTCAGAGACATCTCCTGAAGCCATCGTAGAAACCATCACTTTAGGCAAGCCATAAGGGAGTACTTGCATTATATCACAACAACTTGATGTCCCCTGTGTACCACCTAAGCCTAGTACTCCATGTACTTCGTTCGTTTCTAATTTTGCTTTCAAGATTCTAATGGCACCTTTTACCATTATAGGTCCCGCCTCTTCTCTTGTAGGATTTGCTAATAAGTCTTTCAATTCGGCACCACCTGCTCTTGCCACCTCTTCCCTACTGAAAGTCGCTGAGATACCTGGTGTTCCTACAACTCCAATATCTATCAGCATGGCTTTCATACCTCTCGACTCTATTTGTTCTATAAGGTATCCTGCTTCCTGATCTTTGGTGTCGAGTGTTATAAGAAGGGCGATTGTTCGAATCATGTTTGGTATTATTTGCTTGGAAATCTAAGTGCCGTGAACGCTTTTGCAGTAGAAAGTACTGCCTGTTCTATAGGAATTCTTTCTGTAGATGATCCCGTCCAAAACCCATCACAAGTTGTATTATTTAGTACATATTGAAAGTCATCAGGATTTACTAATGCTGATCCATGCGCCACCATAATAGTATCAGGACTTAAAGGTCTTAATAACTTATTTGCTTCTTCTATCCTCGCTGCTGCTTGTTCTATTTTTTCGCCAGAATCATACCCTTTTAAGCCTCCTTGAGTAGTACCACAGTGGAAACAAAAGATATCAGGTTTGGCTTCTTCCATGATGCGAATACTATCTTCAATAGAGAAAGCCAGCCCTATAGAAACCATATCTAATTCTTTGGCTAATTTCAACATCTCTATCTCATTATCCAAAGTAATTCCGCTCTTATTCAGTACTCGAAATATCTCACTATCACGGTCTACATAACCTATAGAAGGACCGATATTAGAGGCCGAGTATGCCCCCATCTCCTTACATTGGTTCAATACCATCCTCATATCCTTAAGAGGATCATTAGGATTCAAACAAGCACAGACAAAAGCATCCCCTTTGAGAGCAGGCATTATATCCTCTCTTGTATAATCAAGTGTTTGTTTGTTACTATCCAATATAGGCCACATCATTGCCATTGTTCCCATTCCGTTGGCCCTGAGTCTTGCTCCAGAAAAAGTATTAATACAATCTACTCCCGCCTTTTCCAATAATTGAGCTACTAATCCACTCCCAGCACTGGCAATCATAATCGGAAGCCTACTCTCCACCTTCGCTTTCAACTTCGACATTATCTCAGTGCGACTTGTTTGTTTTACTATCATCTATTATATCTTATTTTTGAATTTAAAATTTCGCCTTTCGCCTTTCACTTTAGATAACCCTATCGTTACCTCCGTCAATTGGTAACTGAGCTCCTGTTACTTTGGAAAAAAGCGAACCGAGCATTGCTACAGCCAAATTAGCAACATCTTTCGACGTCACCTCTCTCTTAAGCACATTATTCGTTTTATATGCTGCTACTGATAATCCATAATGATCAGCTCTTGCTTGGAGTACTTCATCTGTCCATATGCCTGTATCATAGACTGCATTCGGATGAAGGACATTGACTCTTATACCTTTTCCTCCTAATTCTAATGCTGCTACTCTTGCTAATTGCGTTAAGCCTGCCTTTGCTACTGAGTAAGCTGCTGCCCCAGGCCCTGGTGCAGGAACATTCTTGGACCCCATAATCACAACCGCCGAATCAATACCTTTTTCCAAATACGGTACTGCCAATTGTAATAACTGCTGGTGACTCGTTACATTTATTGCCATACTCTTATTCCAAGCATCACTCGGCATATCTGCGATATGAGCACTTTTAGGAAAAATTCCTGCATTAGAAATTATCATATCTAACCCCCCAAATCCAATAACCGTTTGTTCAATTGCACTCTTCAATTGTGGCATCTTGGTAACATCACATTGAATTCCAAGAACGCTTGCTTGCGGGAAACATTCATTGATCTTACTATCTATATCCAAAGCTGCAACTACAGCTCCTTGACCTAACAGCCGCTCGACACATGCCTTTCCTATTCCACTTGCCGCACCTGTAACTAACGCTATCCTTCCTTGCATTGCTTTAGGAGCGCCTGCTTTCTTTAGTTTCGCTTGCTCGAGACTCCAGTATTCCATTTCAAATAAATCCTTCTTGCCCAGCGCATTCCAACCTCCTAGTGCTTCTGCTTGCGTAATACCCTTCTTGGTATGTCTTGAGATATCTTCTATAATACGAAGATGCTTAGGCGTCGGTCCAAATGACAATGTCCCACAACCTGGCAGAATCGCCCACCTTGGAGCTGGATCTAATACTTGTTCCTTCTTCTTATATTTATTAAAGTAAGAATGATAGGCCGTCTTATACTTCTCAAGATCATTACTATGATCACGCCCTATATATAAAGGCGTCCTCTTCGTTCTAATAATATGATCTGGAGTCATGGGCCCTCGATTCGTAATCTTCTTTACATCTTTTCTACTACTGAATCCCACAGAAGCTAGAGAATTATCTAATTTGGAAAGTACCGACGTACCCCAAAGAGTAGACACATCTTTTCTGATTGAAGCCAATCTAAGCGTATCAATAAATTTGCTTTTTACACTTTTCGTTTCTGTGGCATTTTCCTTTTTCAAATAATCCTCCGCCTTAGAGACTATTTCTATCATTTTCTCATAGCTCACTTTTGGGTCCTTATGAAAAGTAAAAACGCCATGATTGAGTAGGATCATCCCATCGAGCTTATCCCAATCAATATCCTTCGTCATCTCATATATAGTCTTTGCAAGGATAAACCCTGGCATCACATATGGGATAATCAGCATATTGGGGCCGTATATTTCTTCGATTCTTTCACGACCATTGGGAGAGTTGGTAATGACGACAACGGCATCAGCATGCGTGTGATCTACAAAAGTATATGGGATTATACCATGCAGAATGGCCTCTACAGATGGATTTGGTGCCGACGGATCAATCATAGCCATCCGCTGATACTTCACCATATCCATATCACTTAGGGAGTCAAGCTCGGCTAAGTTCTTTAGGGCTTCTAATTTGACTGGTGCGAAACCCGGCGTCTCTATAGTAGCCAAATCCCAGCCACTACCTTTAACGTAAAGGATTTCCTCCGTTTCTCCAAAAATGTTTCTCTTCCTGATTTTTACTGAAGTATTACCGCCACCATGTAGGACTAAATCTTCTTCTTGTCCCAGTAATCTTGAAGTATATACTCGCATATTCAGTTTATCCTTGCCACATTTCTTGGCTTCCTTATCATTCCATAGACTCTTCATAAATTCTAATTCTATTGTATTAAGTTCTTTATAAATTCTTGTATATACTGCCTTACATCCATACGATGTTGCGCTTTATCAATATATCCAGAAACTATTTTTCTGATTTCACTATTTGGTAATCTATCATTTATCACCTCCGCCATTTCGTAAGGATGCAAAGGATCATCATCATTTGCAATTACTAAACTGGGAATATCAATGTTGCCTAATTGACTAAGGTTATTGATTGGATGATCAGAAATCATTCCCTCAATTACTTTTGAAAGAGCTGATTGTTGATCTTCTCCAAATACTCCAAGCACAGACTTTGCCGCAAGAGGAAATTTATCTTCAATATTTCGGAATGATACCAATGCTTTAAATCGCGAATTTCCATTTTCTTGATGCATGTAAGGTATAGCGTCCAATAATATAGAGAGATTAGGCGGATCACCGCTATCCAACCAAGCAGGACGAACTAACACTAATCCTAATACCCGCTCAGGATAACGTAAAGCTATATTAAGGGCAATCCCACTTCCCATCGAAATCCCTCCAAATATGGCCTTTGGTATTTCATTGGAGTCCATATTTCTTATGACCTCATCACTATAACTGTCAAATGAAATCAAGTAATCCTCCTCAAGTATAGACCTCCCATGACCTGGGCAATCAATAGATAGTAATCGAGTCCCATCTAGTCCTCCTAGTAACCCTTCGACTTGATTGACATTCGCTGTGAGTCCGTGTTGGAAGAACAACGGAACGCCTATGCCCTTGTTAATAGAATGAATCTCTTGCTTATGGATGAGTAAGATATTTTTCAGGTTATGCGATTTACTTATCAAGACAAAGATAAAATTGATTTCTTCCCATTCATTCCTATTTTTCTATTAATAATGATACTTTTTTGTCCCAAAGTGGCTGTCATTTAACTATTATTGGAAATATATGAGTGCTCCTAACATTGAACTAACATTAACACCAAAGGATACTTTTATCTTTAAGGACCTTTCTGGCCCCTATTTTAATCCCAATTGGCATTTTCATCCAGAATATCAGATATCATACATTCTGGAGGGTCGTGGAACAAGATTTGTTGGTGATCATGTTGAAACTTTCGAGGAAGGAGATTTGGTTTTTGTAGGCCCTAATCTTCCTCATTTATGGAGAAGCGAGGAGCGGTATTTCGATTCAACAAACAATCTTAAAACGAGGGCTTTGGTGATATATTTCGATCATGAATTATTCAGCTTGGCATTATTAGACAAGGTGGAGTTTCATAATGTTAGGAAGCTTGTGGATCACTCTAATCAAGGTATAGAGTTTTCTGGAAGAACCAGATCCGTAGCAAGTGAATTATTATACGAAATCGGCCTAAAAGAAGGGTTCGAACGAATCATTGCACTTTATGAAATTATAAACGAATTAGCAAACAGTACTGAATTCAACTTGCTATCAAGTCCAGGATATCAAAATTCTTTCAAAGGTAACGATGCGGAAAACATGAGATTGGTCTATAACTATGTTATGAAGAATTTTACCAAAGTAATCTCCTCCAAAGAAATTGCTGAACAACTCAACATGACAACCACATCTTTTTGTCGCTACTTCAAACCAAGAGCTAATAAGAATTTCACAAGATTTGTCAATGAAATCCGAATAGGGCATGCGCGGAAGTTGCTCATCGAAGACAACTTGAATATTGCTCAAATAGGCTATCACTGTGGGTTCAACACCCTATCCAACTTTAATCGGCAATTCAAAATGATAGCGAATATGAGCCCAAATGAGTATAAAAGATTATTTATAAAAATACGATCGACAGAATGACGAAAACCCTAAGATCTCAATAAGACTCTAATTAAAGTTCTTCTTACTATATTCTATAAAATCTATAGCTCTATTTTCTTTGATGGACAAAGTAGCGGCATCGGCAATCATACTTGATAGGATACATTCGTTCTTTGACACATTAACTAATCTGTTTAGAGTAATCCCTGAAACAAAATCCTCCATTTCAACTCTGTAGGCTTCTTGGTATCGCTGGGGAAATGAATAATTGATCGGACTCATAGACATTCCTTGAGCTGTGTGAACTTGAACCGTATCATTCCGAACATTATCTGCGATAAGCATACCATGCTCTGCAAAAAGTTCAATTCGCTGATCGTAACCATAAGCCGCCGTTCGACTTGTATCAATAGAGCAAACCATTCCATCTGCATACTTTATAGTTACCAATACAGTATCATAGTCATCCATAGCAGCTATATCGCTATCATACGCATACCCGATGGCATAAATTGATTCCGGAATTTTATGTCCGAATAAATATATCAACATATCAAAATCATGAATTAGCATGTCGTGGAATATATTTCCTGATATTCGCAAATAGTCCAAAGATGGTTTAGGGTTATCTCTAGAGCTCATCTTTACCGTACGTACATCTCCTACTGAAGCTATCTTACTTTTAAGCACATTAAAATTATGATCATAGCGACGTTGGAACCCTAAATATAGAAGTTGTCCCTTTTTTTTTGCCAAATCAAAACAGTGTTTTATTTCCTGAAGAGACTTTCCCAAAGGTTTCTCTGCAAATACATGCTTCCCAGCATCTAAAGCCCTGCATACATATTCAAAATGAAACTGAGTTGGCGTAGCTACTATTACTGCTGAGATAGTCTTGTCATTTAGCACTTCTTCTAGGTCGCGTAGGAGCGTAAATGTAGCATCTTGACATATGGCATCATCTTCGGCCAAATAAGGGTCTACAACATAAACCACTTCACTATTAGGCATACTAGTAAGTGAATTAAGATGGAATCTTCCTGCTCTTCCGAGACCAATTATTGCTACTTGGTTAATTATCTTATCTATCATTCTGAGCTTTTAATATCAAAAGAAACATAAATGGGAATTTAACATCATCTGGTGGAAATAAAAGTACAATCATCTAGTTATTTACATATATTTACCCCAGAAGATAGGATACCTTCTTTCCCTATCCACTGTCATGAAAAGCAAACCATATTAATGAGTATCAAAGCAAGGATTCCGAATCCAATATTTCGTCAAAGCACATTATTCGAAACTTTGCAATCATATAAAATATGGCATTTGGGTTTCGCTTAGAAATGATAAAAAAACATCTTATCACTTTGGGAGATCTCTTTCTTCCCTCGACGTCGTTAAAAATACTCACCATAGCTATGACTATGACTGCGTTTTTTGCCTTGCCAGAGAAAAAAATAACCTCCACTCCCCAAAAAAATACTTTATTTCTCTACCATTCCTTACATGTAATTTGTTTGATTATAATTTACTTATGCTCCTACAGTACCAATGTTATATGTGCCCAAGCAGATTCCCAAAGTGACACACTCATAGGCGATATAGACTTCGATATAGATAATGTACTTCAAGGCAAACTCTATATCCCTGACTATCCCAGAATAAAAGGGAGTCAATATTTAAATGCGGGTTGGAAAAGCGGCGAAATCCAATTATTAGAAAAGAGATATCACAACCTTAGACTGTGGTATGATATCTATTCGGAAGATTTAGTATGGTGGAATAATCAAATGCAAGGAACCGGACTCGTAGTTATCAATAATGAGCAACTGACAGAATTCTATCTTGAGGATCGACACTTTATAAATCTGAAATTCAGTAAGTATTCCAAATCAAAGCTTACTTCGGGCTATTATGAGGTTCTTGCAGAAGATGAGATTTCTCTTCTTTGTAAGAGAAAGACAAGATCTTCCACTGTGGAAGCCCAAAATGAATTTGAAAGAGATGATCAATATTTTATGTTTATTGATACAGAAGCAATCAATATTCAAAAAAAGAAAAATTTGCTCAACGCCTTTTCCAAAGAAGACCAGAAAAAAATAAAATTATTCTTTCGCAAGAATCGAGTTATCTATAGAACTATAACTGATAACCAGCGCGGCCGCCTGTTTGAATTCATCAACGCAATGAAATCTTCTCTTGATGGTTAATCTTCAATTCATGATCCAACAATGAAACAGTACAGTATCATTATATTGATTTGGGGATTCACATTGTCATTTTCGTTAAGAGGGCAAGAATCAGATATTGCTATTTTAGAAGACTATAATCAAGTGCCTTTTACCGAATTTGTAAAATCTGTCGAATCGAAATATAATATTCAGTTTTACTATTTCTCTGGTTGGGTAACTGATATTAATATCAATCAGACAGAAGTACGCTCTACACTAAGAAAGATCCTCGATGCCACATTCCAGAGTACAAGTAATTATTACTACTTTAAGAATGATCAGCTTGTTATAACAAGAGAAGGCCCCATTGTCTCGAAAGTTCAACTAATTGATTCTGCCGAGTATTTTAGTCAAGATCAAAGTGACGACGTTGGATATACGGTCTCCATCGTTGAGAAACAGCAAGACTTAACAGAATCCAATTGGATTGTCATTGGAGATCCTTCTGCCCCTGAGCAAAAACCTAAAGTTGATCTTACTGGACATGTTCTTAATAATGAAACTTTAGAACCCATAGAAGGAGCCATTCTCTATATAGATGAATACGAGACAGGGACAACAAGTGATGAGACTGGATATTTCAAATTCGCCCTTCCTCAGGGAAAATACAATATGGTTGTACAAAGTATAGGACTTAAAGAAGCCAAGCTTAAAATACAATTATATGCCACTGGAGATATTGACATAAACTTAGAGTCCCTTACCTTAAATATTGAAGAGTTCGTCGTAAGAGCAAACAGGAAACAAAGCATAAGGGCTGTGAATATGGGTACTGAAAGTCTTAAGACTGAAAATATTAAAGAGTTACCCACACTCTTTGGCGAAGTAGATCTTATAAGATCCGCACTACTACTTCCAGGAGTACAGTCCGCTAGTGAATTTTCCTCTGGAATCAATGTTAGAGGAGGAAGTTCCGATCAGAATCTGGTCTTACTCAATGGTGCTCCCATTTACAACTCCTCTCATTTATTTGGATTCTCTTCAGCATTCAGCCCAGATGTTGTAGATGGTCTCGAGCTATATAAGAGCAGTATTCCTGTAAAATTCGGAGGAAGAATATCTTCTGTTCTTGATGTTAAAATGAAAGATGGTGATAACAAAAAATGGGGACTTCGTGGTGGCATAAGTCCAGTCACAAGTAGAATAACAGCTCAGGGGCCCGTTATAAAAAATCGCACCTCGCTCCTTCTAAGCGGACGCAGTACCTACTCGGATTGGATCCTAAAAAGAATACAAAATGCTTCTTTCCGAAACAGCAGCGCTAACTATTATGATGGCACTGCGCATCTTACATCTCTAATAGGTCAGAATGACAAATTCGATATATCAGGCTATATAAGTAATGATGATTTTCAACTAAATGGTGACACCTCTTACATTTATCAAAATTTCAATATCGCTACCCATTACAAGCACTCATTTAGTGATAAACTATTTGGTACTGCTTCATTAATCTATAGCAAATATGGATTCAATGTCAAAAGCGAATTAGAAGCGTTCGATAGTTTCGATCTCTCATACCAAATAGAAAATCGGGAAGGGAAATTTCATTTCTCTTATGCCCCTCGGGAAGACCATCAAGTAAATTTTGGAATACAAATCGTAAATTATAAACTATCCCCTGGGAATTTAAAACCTGTAACTACTGAATCTCTTATCTCCCCGATTGATGTAGAGCGAGAAAATGCCTTAGAAAGTAGTATTTACGTAAGTGATGAATGGACAATATCAGAATTGTTCTCAGTAAGCGCTGGAATGAGGGTAACGCTTTATAACTTTCTCGGACCTAAAACGATCAATGTATATAGAGAAAATGCCTCACTGACTGAGCAAAGCATTATTGGCAGTACGACTTTTGACAAGGGAGATATTATACAAAACTATGGAGGATTAGAATGGAGGGTATCCGCAAGGTACGCCCTGGATGACAATAGTTCTATTAAAGCAGCGGTTAATAGAAATAGACAGTACTTAAGTATGCTTTTTAATTCTGCTACCGCCTCTCCGACTGCGACCTGGAAGTTATCTGACTCATTCATACGTCCGCAGACAGGTGATCAATTCTCTTTGGGATACTATCGTAACATCGCAAACGATCAGATAGAATTATCTGTAGAGGGCTATTACAAGCTTATTAGTGACATGGTAGATTATAAGTCTGGAGCTGAACTAATACTCAACCAACATATTGAAACTGATATCCTTAATGGTGATGGCCGGGCATATGGATTAGAATTTCTATTAAAGAAAAATGGTAAAAAACTCAATGGCTGGGTAAGCTATACGTATTCACGCACAAAGTTCCGAACTAATAGTCCTTATCTCGAAGACATTATTAATGACGGAGATTGGTTTCCAACTAATTTTGACAAGCCTCATGATTTCACTTTGGCTGGATTCTATAGAATTTCCAAACGATTCAGTGCTTCCACGACATTTAATTATAGCACAGGAAGACCAATTACTTTGCCTGTAGCCAAATATGAATTTGCTAATGGTATTCAATTACAGTACTCTCGAAGGAATGAATTCCGAGTGCCGGATTACATGCGCTTGGATCTTTCTCTTAACTTAGAAGGCAATCATAAGAAAAACAAATTGGCCCATAGTTCATGGTCTCTTTCTGTCTACAATGTATTGGGGAGAAAAAATGTGTACTCCATATACTTTGTAAATGATCAAGAAAGTACGCAAGGTTATAAACTGTCTATTTTTGGAAAACCGATCGTCACACTCACTTATAATTTTAGAATGTAACATACCGCTATGCAATTATTTATAAATGAATCGAATATAAATTAATGAACCAGAGGCTGAAATGTATAAATTTATAATCAGTATATCAGTAATCATAGGATTTGCTTCCTGTATAGAGCTCTATGACCCCGAAGTTGGCGAATACTTAAGTACGCTCGTTGTCGAAGGATTCGTGAGTGACCGTATTGGAGCTTCTGAGATTAAACTTTCTACTTCGTTTGCCTATGATGAGAATTCAGGAAATGCTGTTTCAGGTGCAAAGATTACTATAGAAGATGACAACGGTGGACAATTCGAATTTAGTGAATTGGAAGCTGGTATATATAAGTCCAATGATTCAGCGTTTAAAGGTAATGCCGGCAACAGTTATCGCTTGCTAATAGCCCTTCTCGATGGACAATCCTATGAATCGAATTGGGAATTACTCAAGCCTTCTCCACAGATTACAAGTGTTGAATATGAGATTGTTGAACAATTACAAAATGAGCCAGGGTCGGAATCATTATTAGTCGCTAATTTTTTTGTTAATACGGAGGATCCGAGTGAATCTACGAAGTACTATAAATGGACATGGGAAGAGACCTTTGAATTCGCACTTACCAGTCCTTCAAGAATACGAGTTGCAGGAAGTGGAGGAGATGAGGTTATAAGAGTTCCGTTCGATGATTTTGAGGGTAACAGTTGCTATAAGACAGTACTATCTAATCAAATATATATAGCTACAACTGAGAACCTATTAGAGAATAAAATAACCCGAATGCCAATCCATTCCTTCGGCAATACTTCACCACGATTGGCTTTTCAATATAGCATACTTGTAAAACAATTCGCCATTTCTAAAGAGAACTATTTGTTTTTAAAGAAGATAGAAGAAATTAACGAAGGACGAGGGGATCTCTTTGATCCAATTCCTAATGAGATATTCGGAAATATTAAAAGCTCAGGAGATCAAAGCAGCCCTGTTCTTGGTTTTTTTGGAGTTGGTGGTATTAGCGAACAACGAATTATAGTTTATCGAGATGATATACCAAGAGAATTCGCCCCTATTAGAGGGCCCCATTGCGTAAGCGATACTATTCCTCTAAATTTCACCTTGCTTTCTAATAGTATCGCAAATGGCCGTAAAGTACTTTATGAATATCATAGCATAATTGGCGTAGGAAATATAGGATATATTCTCACGGATGCTCCTTGTAATGTATGCAGTGCCAGTGAATCCACAAATGTCAAACCAGACTTTTGGTAGAGAACTTAGCACAACAAAATTCAAACTAAAAGAATTATTACAAATATTAAGTACTATAAATGAATCTATTACATTACATCTATCACATTCTAATTGGGATTATTCCACTGATCGTGAGTGTCGATGATGTAATATCTCATAGGCCAGTCCGATTAGATTTGGAAATATCTGAGCAAAAAGAAAATGTGCTTATTCATACCGATAGATCCATATATATCGCAGGCGAAACCATATGGCTATCGGCGTATGTTTTTAAAACAACATCAGGACATATATCCGATTATAGCAAGGTTGTATATTTAGATCTAATTGGTACTGCTGGAGAGGCTATCACCAGAATAAAAATCGGAGTCAAAGAAGGACGTGGCAAAGGATCTATATCACTTCCAGAAGAAATAGCTTCAGGGAATTACCTGCTGAGGGCCTATACTCAAGATATGAGAAACTATGGAGAGGAAAGTTTCTATAGACAGCATGTAACGATCCTACATCCTCATCAAAAATTACTTCGTCACGATTCAAAGCAAGCTCGAAATCAATCATCAAATAAAATCAAAGAAAGGGACTTAAAAGATCTAAACTTTCAAATAAAATCTAATGCATCTCAAATATCTCAAAGAGATATGGTAAAATTGGAAATCTCCGTATTGGATGGTTCAAATAAAATACCTGCAGATATTTCGATAGCCGTCGTGCCAAGGAACTCAGTTACTGCGGGAGATCGAACTATTATTAATAATTCTAATACGCCAATTCCCTCATCTCGATTATACCCTTCAGAGGAATACGGGATGATAATAAGTGGTAAGGTATTAGGAGAATCTGATCAGGAAAGTGTCCCTGCTGTGCTCGTCTATCTTTCCATTCCGAAAGAGGCTCCATTACTTTATACAAGTATTAGCGACAAGGAAGGCAATTTTCAATTTCGTCTACCAAAGATTTATGGGCCGATGCCTGTTGTATTGCAATCCAATCCAGAAGAAAAAAGAAAAATCAGGTTTGAAATTAAAGATGAATTTCATTCTGCAGCTATGCCTCCACCACCTTTTCGTCTTGATGAGGCAATCATACCAGTAGTTGAAAATATATTGAAAAATGTTTCAATAAGTAAATCTTATGAATCATTCAAAGCTCCGATTGATTACTATTCTTCTTTCCAATTTCCACAATTCCCATTTTTTGGACAGCCAGATGTCCGCTATGTCTTAGATGATTATACGAGATTTCCATTAGTAGACTTCTTTATTGAGGTCGTACCCGAAGTAAGAGTTAATGGTAAAAAAGACGAAGTGAGACTAAGAGTTCTTAATAGCTATGAATCAGGAGTTGGAATTGAAGAGGCACTATTGGCAGTTGATGGAGTTCCTATTTTTGATGTACCTACTTTTTTGCGTATCAACAATAAACTTGTTAAATCGACAGAAGTCTTCACAACACCATTTTGGCTAAATCCACAGGTATTTGATGGCATCATTCACTTGTCTACTTTTGAGGGAGATGCGCAATGCTTTGACTTACCTAATTCTGCAATTAGAAGATCTTATCTTGGCCTCTTCCCGAATAGAGATTTTCGAGAAGTAAGTGCCAAATCCAGTGGAGAATCACATCTACCCCAATTTAGAAATACCTTGTATTGGAATCCCCAAATTCTTATAGATGATCAGGGGGAATGTTCAATAGAGTTCCCTTCTTCTGATGCCTTGGGAGCGTATGACGTATACATATACGCTGTATCACATGAGGGAAAAGTCGGAAGCGTTGTAGCTAAATCTTTTGAAGTAGTAAAAAAGGTCAAGTAAGAAGATACGGCTAGTTATAATGATACCGCTCTCCTGATAGCATCACCTTATAGACCTGTTCCTTTTCTTTTGCCAAACGTTGAAATTCACCTGGATCAACGGTATTAAAGGTAAACATGTGATAGTGACATGGGATCACAAGTTTCGCATTTATCAACTTCCCCATCTTTACAGCTTCAGTAGCATTAAGATTCCCTGCAACTCTGCGTTCTGGTTTGTTTCCATTAATAGGGAGAAAGGCCACATCTATATCGAAGGGTTCTAATGCCTCAATAATTTCATCTCGCCATAAAGTATCACCACTATGATAGATCGTATACTCTCCAAACGAGATAACGTATCCCATAAATCTGCAATTCCCTTTATCATCCTTAAGCAAATCATTATGTGCCGCAGCAATACCATGAATGGTAAAACCACTTTCTAATTCTATTTTTTCATTTTCATTTAGGCAGATAGGTGTATCAGAATCACAGCCTAATCTATCTACAACAAACTGATGATTAGCTCGAGGTATAATGATCTCCATCTTGGGATTAGACTTCATAAGCGGAAGCAAAGTATCGGCATCTAAATGATCAGTATGATTATGGCTGCTGGTGACTGCATCAATAAAATCTAAAGCCCCTGGATCAGCAACTAACTCTGTCATTCTGATGTGTTGCTTGTCAGTATCTTGATATTTACGAGTCAATGAATCCGATAGATATGGATCCAATAGGAGGTATTTACCTTCCCATTGAATTAGAAATCCACTCTGACCAAGCCACCAAAAATTAAAACCAGACATATTTTTACGGTAGCTCTTAATCTCTTGTATCAGTTCCCGCCCTTTTCTTGAAGCCTTAATCATGATTATAAATTAGAATAAACCTAAAGCTGATTTCTCACTTTTTCAGCACCCTTAACCATAGTATCTAATTTTCTTTTCGCTGCCCATCTTGCGGTTTGACTTAAGCCACAATCTGGAGCAACACTCAAGCGATCTGCAGGAACATATTTAAGGCATAACTTTATTCTTTCTTCTATGTCCGCTATCGTTTCTATGTAGTAGCTTTTGACATCAATGATTCCGACTGCGACATCCATTTTTTTGCCGATCTCCCCGATTATTTCTAATTCTGCAAATTCTCGGTTGGCCATCTCCACATGCATTTCATCTACTTTAAAGTCTAAGAAATCAGGAAACATCGGAGCCATCTTTCTAAACCCCACAGCATGACCTTTATAATTCCCAAAACATAAGTGAGTTGAAAGACGACATTTCCCTACGATCGGCTCCACTGTCCTGTTGAATATATCTACAAATCTTTTTGTATCCGACTTATAAGCGTAACAAGACATAGAAGGTTCATCAACAGTGATTTCTGTACATCCTGCCTGCACTAATTCTATTAATTCCTTTCTTACTATCGGGACTAACGCCTCTGTTACTGCATATCTATCTTTATATGTTGCCCCTGGCAAGAGTCTTCCACTTAAAGTAAACGGACCAGGAACACTGGCTTTAAGCGTTGGACCTGATGGTGCAAATTCTTTTAATCTATTAAACTCCTCCACAGTTCCCAATCCTCCGGGCGCCTTAAGGGCTTCTATTATTCTATGCTTTCCACGTTGATCATGAGCCGGTGGCCCCCATTTACGAGGAACAATACTATTTCGCTCAATGCCATTCAGAAATCCATAAAATGAAAGATTGAAATCCAATCTTGTTTGCTCTCCATCACTTATCACGTCAAGCCCAGCAGTTACTTGATCATGTATTGCCACCTTAACCGCATCCTCTTTTATCTCGCTGATATCGGCATCACCAAATTTTTCTAAATGCGTCGTAGCAAATTCTAACCAAGAAGGAAAAGGATATGATCCAATTACCGTCGTACGAATAGGTCTTTCTTTCATTTATGTCTTAATTGAATATGTATTGATAATAAATATTGAGATTCTTACTCAAAAACGCCTCCTAATTTTTTAAAGGAAAAAAGAGCGGCTCCAATAGCCCCGGCATGATTCCCCATCTTAGCAAATTTTATGGGTGTCTCATATCCTTTCGGACGCCATTCATAAATATTAAGAAAATCCTTGAGAGGCCTCATTAGCGTTTCTCCAGCTTTGGCAACACCGCCACCTATAATAATTAGTTCTGGAGATAGAATATTGATAGAAGAAGTTATAGTTCTTGCAAGAGCTTGTACTGAATTCAGCCATACCCAAGTGGCAAATGAATTCCCGCCATCATGAGCTTCGAGTAACTCCTTTGTACTTTTAAATTTACCATGAGTCCGGCGAACTAACGAGCACTCTCCTATCTCGCTCTCTATACTTCCCGGCGTATTAGCAATTCCTAAGAATGGGTCTTTTGTTACAGAAGTATGACCTATGTGACCTGCTCTACCTAATTTCCCTTGTAGTAATTTACCATCAATCAAGATACCTCCTCCCACGCCTGTTCCTAAGGTAATCATGAGTATATTATTGATCCCTTTCCCTATCCCTAGCTTACTTTCTGAGTACAAAGCTGAATGCGCATCATTTAAAACATATACTTCTCTATCCAAATAATCCGACCAACAAAAATCTTCCACTCCGAGAAGTTTTGTCCCGTTAGATAGGACATATTGATTTTCGCTATTCACTGTACCTGGTGATGAGATCCCAATATATTTAATTGGATTACCATTTTTGCTTTCAAGCTCTCTTATCAACCTACTGACTGAAGCTTTCCACTGCCCACTATTATCTACTCCATTAATGTCATTAGTAGGAGTAGCAGCCTCATGTAAAATATCCCCTTTTTTATTTGTGAGAATTGCTTTTATAAAGGTACCCCCAATATCAATTCCTATTAGTCGCTCCTCCATCTCTTCTTCTTATGTTTATACTTATCATTAGATATCGTGATATGGTTCTAAATATAGATTTAATATTTGAAATAAAAAGTAGGTCGACTGTAAACTCAAGTATCACACTTATCTATCTTCACAGCTATCATGAGTCAAAATGAAATAAAAATTAGTTCCACAGATCTCAAAGCTTCCGAGATCTCTTGGTTCGCCCCTATCTGCAATGGGGATGACAGATATCTCGGAAGCCATGATCCTACCTATCGAAGCTCATGGGAGAATACATCCAATGTAGCGCTCGCCGCAGATCGTCTGGGATTTCGAAACATATTACTTCCCTCTTCCTATCAAGTAGGTCAAGATACGATGACATTTGCCTCTGCAATTGCTCCACTTACCCGTAATATTAACCTTCTTACCGCTATAAGATGTGGTGAAGTCCATCCACCTATGTTAGGAAGAGCTATTGCCACCTTGGATCATATTCTGAAAGGCAGGCTGACTATTAATATAATATCCTCCCCACTACCAGGAAACACCGAATCTTCGGAAATGCGTTATCAGCGATCGAGGGAAGTTATTGAAATATTAAAACAAGGATGGACTCAAGAAAGAATCTCTCATCAAGGGGATTTCTATAATCTAGAATTGTCTTCAGATCCTATGAAACCATATCAACATAATGGAGGCCCATTACTATATTTTGGAGGCTATAGTCCAGCTGGAGTTAAACTATGTGCAGAACATTGTGATGTATATCTCATGTGGCCAGAAACCATGAGTAAACTTCAAGAACTGATGACAACTATGAGTACCAAAGCCGCTGGATATGGCCGTACAGTAGATTTTGGATTAAGAATTCATGTAATCGTAAGAGAGACAGAATCGGAGGCTAAGCAAGCTGCAAAAAGTCTAATGTCCAAAATAGATGCTGACAGTGGTACAGAAATAAGAAATCGCGCACTGGATGCCAAATCTCTCGGAGTCTCAAGACAGTCAACAATGAGGCAGCTTAGCGATAATGATGGCTACGTGGAGGAGCATTTATGGACGGGAATCGGAAAGGCAAGATCAGGATGCGGAGCGGCACTTGTTGGGACCCCAGATCAGGTTTACAATAAAATTATGGAATATATGAACATAGGAATACGGTCTTTCATATTTTCTGGATATCCTCATTATGATGAATGTCAACTATTTGCTAAGTACGTATTACCAAGGCTTACTACTTGTTCCCTTCCACATGTTCATGGTCGCGTTCCATTAAAGATCCCAAATACTCCTCTAGGTAATGGAATTAGAAATTAATACATCGCTATGCTGGATCTTGCCATAGTACTGATATACTTTATTGTGATCTTCTTGACTGCCGTTTCAGGCAGAACTAAAGGAAAGGTCACCGCAGAAGAATATTTCCTGAGTAATAGGTCTCTTCGTTGGCCCTCAATAGCATTGTCTACCATAGCCACTAATGTTCAAGGCTATCAATTTCTTGGTATGATGGGTTCTGCCTATCTGTTTGGTCTTGCACAAGCCAGTCTTGAGATTAATGCCATGCAGGGGATTCTGATAGCTGCTTTTGTATTTGTTCCCTTATATCTCAAGGAAAAAGTAATTACAATAACACAGTTCATTAGAACGCGAATGGGTAGTAAGGTTGCGCTTGCTTACACCCTCGCCAATATTACCCTGTTCTCAACTATAACGCTAGGTGCCGCCTTATTCTGGGGCGCATATGCCGCAGACTTAGTATTTGAAGAATATTTATCTGTGATTCATGAGGATCGACTTATAAGAATCTCAATTCTCATATTAGGGCTTGGCGTATTTTCTGCCATCTATACATACCTCGGCGGACTCGCGGCGGTTGTTAAAACAGACATTATTCAATTTTCAATATTGTTTGCTGGAGGTGCCGCAGTATTATTTGTAAGTGTCTTTCACTTAGGAGGTTGGGGAGCCCTTTATGATTTAACAGGAGATAGAATGCATCTCCACCTTCCCGCTGATCATGAAAAACTGCCATGGATTCATATGTTCGGCCTCTTTCTATTGAACATCAACTACTGGTGTGCGAATCAAACCGTTATGCAACGATCTCTGGCTGCGAAAAATCTAAAAGAAGCTCAAATAGGATTGATGGTCGGTGGTGTAATGAAGTATCTCATGGCTGTAATAATTGTAGTGCCTGGAATTGCTCTATACGGCATATTAAAAGATCAAGGAGGACTACAAGATCCCGACATGGCATTTCCTTACCTCGTCTCCAACTATCTGCCCGTTGGTGTCCAGGGCTTGGTTCTTTGTGCTTTGTTTGCATCTCTCATGAGTACAGTAGATTCTACCTTTAACTCATTGGCGACGCTCTGGTCGATAGATATCTATAAGCACTATATCAAACCACATGCCGATGATAATGAAGTGGTGCAAGCTGGAAGGTATACCATCCTGATTACTTTTATCACAGGAGTAACGATGGGCCTTATATTACTTTATCTCAAATTCAATAATCCAGAAGCTTCCTTTACACATACGCTGAATGAATTGCGCTATTATATCAATTGTGGGATAGTAGTATTGATTTGTGGAGCAGCGTTATTAATCGCGCCGTCTCATCGATGGTCGCTTGTTAGCTTTATGTCAACATTACCGCTACATTTAATAATACTCCATAATTTCCCAGATATGAACTACTTTGTAAGAGCGATGTGGGTAATAATTATGGCTTTTATCGGATTAGTAATAATGAGCTATAAAGGAGGTTTTAGGAGTTGGTCTCAATTAATTCAAGTTGCCTCACCTAACGTAGGTAAGATTGGGATTGGATTAGGAGCTTCCTTAGTATTATTGCATATTGTATTTCATTGATACTTGTGGGTTGCTACCTTTTTGATTGGATAGAATAACTTACTTTGCATGTATATTTACGTATTTATATATTAATGGGTAGACGGCTTATAAGCTTTTTCATAACAGGATTGGTACTGATCCTACCTATAGGTATGACTATATATCTAATCTATACATTAGTTATAGAAATAGATGCATTGCTTCCTTTACAATATCCTGGACTTGGTCTATTAGTTGTTGTAGGGCTCGTCACCTTAATAGGTGCCATCGCATCACTCTTTGTGGGTCAGCCTATTGCTAAAAGAATAGAAACGCTATTCATTAAAGTGCCTCTTTTTGGACTGATCTATAAGGCCTTTAAAGATTTAGCGCAAGCCTTCGTAGGAAAGGAAAATAAGTTTTCAGAACCTGTACTCATACAGTTATCGGAAAGTGAAGTATATAAGGTCGGATTCATAACTTCAAGAGAAGCGGAGCTAATTCTAAATCCTGATAAAACCAAGAAGGATCTCATCGCAGTATATATTCCACTTTCTTATAGTGTATCAGGAGATCTATTCTTTGCTCCCGCGGATAGGATCACACCGCTCAATGTATCTCCTAAAGATGCGATGCAGTACGCAATTTCAGGAGGAATCATCAGACCTAAAACCTCAGATTAAACAAGCTTGAATATTATATGTTATTCATACAATTATAATTTTTAAACTTTACACTTAATTGCTTCCACAATCTCAAGACAAAGATCTCACCTCTAAACCACCTCTTATACTTGGTCATGAGATGACTTATGCCTTAGATCAATTGGAGCATAGTCAGAAGCATATCTTTATATCAGGACGTGCAGGTACAGGAAAATCTACCCTACTGCAATTATTTCGCTCGACGAGTCATAAACGTATTGCGGTTGTAGCTCCTACCGGAGTAGCAGCCCTCAACGTCAAAGGGCAAACGATACATTCTTTTTTCAAATTTGCCCCTCGCCTTCTGAGTTTCGCAGATATTCATAAAGCAAAAAATACAAAGCTATACAAGAATCTTGAAATTCTAATTATCGACGAGATCTCTATGGTTCGGGCGGATATGATGGATAACATGGATTACTTTCTCAAGATCAATCGTGAAGATGGCCGCCCATTTGGAGGGGTGAGAGTAATAGTCTTTGGGGATTTATTCCAATTGCCTCCTGTCGTGGCTGGAGACTTCGAACGTCAATATTTAGCGGAACGATATAAGACTCCTTACTTCTTCTCCTCAAGAGCCTACAAGTCTGTGATGAATGAGATGGAGACAATAGAGCTCAATACAGTCTATAGGCAGAATGAAAAAAGGTTCATAAATTTATTAGATCAGATCCGCTTAAAGCAAATAGACTGGGACGAACTCGAAGATCTTAATGAAAGGGTGGTTCCTGATGAAGATGTAATGAAAGGAAGCATCACCTTGACAACTCGTAACAAAGTAGTTCATGAGATCAACAATGATCGCCTCGCTGAATTGGAGACTGAACCTATAAATTTCCCTGCTATCATCCGAGGTCGCTTTGATCCCCGAATATATCCAACTGATTCTGTATTGACCCTTAAGCGAGGAGCTCAAGTAATGACACTAAAAAATGATCCTCAGCGTCGCTATGTCAATGGTTCCATCGGAGAAATAATAGATATCGACATCGACAAGATTACCATAGAAATCCTCAATGAGCAAGAAGAAGCTATACGTATCGACTTAGAGAAAGAATCTTGGGAGATGATTAAATACAAGTGGGATCCAGCAAAGCGATTAGTGGAAGCTGATGTAATTGGTTCTTTTGAACAATATCCCCTCAAGCTCGCCTGGGCTATGACCATTCATAAAAGCCAAGGAAAGACATTTGATAGAGTATATATAGATATGGCGGGTGGGGCCTTTGAATTTGGGCAAACTTATGTCGCCCTTAGTAGATGTAGAACGTTGCAAGGTGTCCAGCTCAAACGCCCTCTGACACACGGTGATATACTCGTCGATAACAGGATTGTTGATTTTTACAATTATTGGAGATAGCAATATCAATTCTCTTGCTTATATTGGGCTTAGTCAAAAACATATAAGATATGGCCAAAGCCAGAAATCAGCGTAAACGGAAAATAGCTAAGAAAGATAAAGCTCAAGAAAAGCAGTTCATAATGTGGGCAGTAATCATAACGGTCGCATTGCTTGTGATAACGTATTGGGCATTTATTAGCAACTCGTAAATAGGACATTTAGCAAAGGCAAAAAAAAGAGTCATTACTCTTTAGCAATCACTCTTTTTAACCTTTATGTGTAAAACTATTTTTGATGAAAACGTTTGATAGTGTAGTGGCAAGCTCCGTGCCAACTGTCAACTGTTTGTCATTTTTCTTCAATTAATTTGTTTTTTTATGAAGCTAAATCTTGACGTTAGGACGGCAAGTAGTGAAGCATGGCTTGCTGCCGTGCTTGGGGATTTTGACAGTTTTCTTCAGGATCACGCTGATTGCGAACGTAAAGCCTCTTCGATGGCCATGAGTTTTATCGCTAAGTATCCCGATAGACTTGAGATTATTCCAGAGTTGATCGAGACCGGCATAGAAGAGCTCGAACACTTCCAGCAAGTATATGAGCTCATGCAAATCAGAGGTATCTCACTCCGTGCCTCTATGGGAGCAGATGTCTACGTATCTCAACTAATAAAGCAGTGTCATTCAGGGCGTAATGAAAGATTTAGAGATCGCCTTCTGATAGCTTCTGTATTAGAGACCCGTGGTGCCGAAAGATTCAAAATGGTAGCGGACGGCTTAGTAGATCCGGAATTAAAGAAATTCTACAAGATGCTTTGGACTTCCGAAGCTAAGCATGGCCACCTCTTTGTAAAAATGGCGCTTAACTATTTCGATCATGATGATGTATATGAACGATTGGATTGGTGGATGGATAGAGAGTCAGAGGCTATCGAGAGTTTGGAGATTCGGCCTGCTCTTCATTAAAAACCGCGATATTCATAAAATCTGGTCAGACAAAAATGCTGCATTTAAGAACGGACAATACGAATCCGGATTTCATAGCTTAAGTCAAGCTTTTAGATGATGATCATGTATAGGATTGGACACAGCTCGCAATTGCGTGGGAGTAGGCAGCCTAAAAGTCAAAAGCTGCGGAGCCTTCACATTAAATAGATTTCTTGACAGGGTTTATTCAAAGACTATCTTACTAGTGTAATGCTCCCTGAAAACAACGGATCAAGATGAAAAGTTAGGGGGAGTATAGAATACTATGATAAAAGTTGTTTGCCTAGGGAATGGACAAACAACTACTACAAGCATTTTTCCCAGCGGGGTTATTAGATTATTTTGAGGTAGTATCCTTTAACACAGATACTGCTGAGTACGTATTTCATTTGCGAGAGATGAACATCGCTCCAGCGGGCTATAATAAGGATAGTTTAGAATCGAAAGGCTTCTATTAAGAGGAAACAATAACAGATTTTCCACTAAGAGGCAAACGATGTAAGTACAAAGTCAAGCGACGACGTTGACAAAATAAAGAGGACGGTAGCATCGTAAAAAGAGATTGGCAACTACTCGAAAAAGGCACTCGGATGACAACTGAGTTTGCCACTTTTTTAAAAGGCATTAATCGATAAGACCCCCATAAGCTGCAAGACGATAGGGCATATATTGGGATTAGATGGCAAACAACTCCAAGCGCAATACTATGCACCTCTGAGTAATTTTACTTCCTGGAAACAAGGAGAACATGCTTCAGAGTGGATGCTTTTTCCTGCGAATATAGGTACCATCTTAGCATGGATGAGACAAGTTTATCTCAAGGAGAATTATATACAATCGTAACTAACAAAGTAGCAAAAGGGAATAAGGGAGCTCTCGTTGCCATGGTAAAAGGTACAGTAATATCTGTTTTGCAGGGCATTCCAGCCGCAGTACGTAGTCAAGTAGAAGAAATCACCATAGACTTAGCTCCCACCATGGAGCTGATAGCGAAACGCAGCTTTCCTTCAGCCACAATTGTATCAGACCGCTTCCATGTACA
>JBLIDB010000003.1:0-57411 GCA_047634015.1 Saprospiraceae bacterium | reverse complement strand
GAAAATTTAATTGATAAACAAAAGTATTACCTCTCGACTGTACATCAACAAACTCGACGTTTATTAGGATTGGTTAATCAACTTCTGGATTTCCGAAAAGCTGAAAGCGGGCATCTGAAATTAAAAGTCGCAAATGGAGACTTTGTAGAGTTTACAAAAGAGATTTTTCTTTCCTTCGAAGAAGTTGCTGAAAGCAA
Source organism: Saprospiraceae bacterium (assembly GCA_047634015.1). Lineage (GTDB taxonomy): Bacteria > Bacteroidota > Bacteroidia > Chitinophagales > Saprospiraceae > JAJRXG01. The sequence goes on along the minus strand of JBLIDB010000003.1, from coordinate 57,214 downwards.
AAACATACTTTATCAATTTAATGTCTCCCAAAGGGAGATGCCAATGTACTTTGACCGAGATAATATGGAAATAGTACTTTGCAACTTGTTGTCAAATGCTTTTAAGTATACATCGGGAAATAAAATAGTAAGTCTCTCATTAAAACAATATGCCTATCACGAGGAGAAACCGCAGTTTCCTAAGGGATATTGTGAGTTGGTCGTTGAAGACACAGGGCAGGGTATGTCTCCGGATATTTTGGATCGAATTTTTGATCGTTTCTACCAAATTGTCAACACAAATTCTGCAAAATTGATCGGCACTGGTATAGGATTAGCCCTTGTAAAAAACATCGTGGAATTACATACAGGAAAAGTTCTTGCTCAAAGTAAAATTGGGCAGGGAAGCAAATTCACTGTTCAATTACCCATAGGGAAATCTCATTTTACTAAAGAACAATTGATTCCGGAATATAGGGGTGCAGAACATGAAAGTCACTACCAGGCTAAATTTATAAAACACCGGATTAAATCCAGCGTTCTTCTTCCTGATCATATTAGTAATAAAAATAACCATTCACAATTATTGATTGTTGAAGACAATTTGGAAATACGATCTTTTCTTGTAGAAATATTCGAAAAAGATTATGTCATTCTCGAAGCTAGTAATGGACGTGAAGGACTAGAGATACTCTCTGATCATGTACCGAATTTGATCATTTCTGATCTAATGATGCCAGAAATGGATGGATTGACCTTCTGTAGACAGGTACGGAAAATGGAAAAAACAACTCATATTCCGGTCATCTTATTAACAGCGCGCACAGCGACGGTATTCCAAGTTGAAGGTTTTCAATCTGGAGCGGATGCATATATAACCAAACCTTTTCAGCCTGCCATCATTCGAGCACAAGTGAAGGGTTTGTTGACGAGCCGTCAGCGAATGAGGGAGTCTTTTGCTAAAAAAATTACCCTGCAACCTACAGATATAGAGATTACGTCACATGAGGAAGAGTTTATAAACAAAATGATACAGCAGGTTGAAGAAAATCTGGATAATGATGATCTAAACAGGAATTTTTTAGCCCAATCCATGGCAATGAGTCCGTCTTCACTATACCGGAAATTGAAATCATTGACCGGTTTTACAACCAACGCATTTATTCGATCCATCCGTCTGAAACGCGGCGCACAATTGATGAGAGATACACAATTAAATATTTCGGAAATCGCCTATCTGGTAGGATTTAGTGATCTAAAATACTTCCGTAGGTGTTTCCGTGATCAATTTGATATGAACCCCTCTGAATATATTGAAAATCAAGACCTTCTGGGCAATGACTCCAGTGAATAGCAAGTAGACTCTCTTTTTACCCCCTCTTATTTACCGATTTTTCCCTCATGAAAATTTTATACGGTATTAGTTTTGGAAAAATTTACTCTCCAGATTTTTAATATTGTTCTTTGCTCTTGATTTTTAGCGGGATGATTTTGAATAGAATCTAAATTATTTTAAACGAATTTTCAATATGAATCTAACTAAACTTGCATTAATTGTGATCTCTGGTTTACTGTTAACATCATCCATCACAGCTGAGCAAAACATCACAGGTAATGTATCAGATGCTGATGGGCCACTTATTGGAGCCTCCATTATTGCTAAAGGGACCTCCATAGGTACGATAACCGATGTTGATGGAAACTTTACTTTGACTGTTGCGGATGATGCAAATGTCCTTGTTGTATCCTATGTAGGATATGATTCTCAAGAGATTGATATCATGAATCAATCTTCTATTAATGTCATGCTCTCTTCTAATTCTATACTTGATGAAGTAGTTGTGGTAGGTTATGGTTCTATGAGGAAATCAGACTTGACGGGATCTTTAGCCTCAGTTTCAGCCCGCGATTTTGAAAAGCAACCGTTAACCCGTATTGATCAAGCGCTTCAGGGCAGAGCTGCTGGGGTGTCTGTCAATCAAACAAGTGGTGCGCCAGGAGCGGGATTTAAGATTAGAATTCGTGGAGCCAACTCTATTAGTGGGAATAATACACCCCTGTATGTGGTGGATGGGCTTGTAGTTGGCGATATCAACTCGCTCAACGTTAACGATATATCTTCTATGGAAGTCCTTAAGGACGCTTCGGCAACTGCTATCTATGGATCTCGCGGGTCCAATGGAGTCGTATTGATTACTACAAAGAAAGGATCGAACGGCCCTGTAAAAGTAGAATTGGAGACTTTTTACGGTGTTTCCCAAGTGGCGCAGAAATTGAACTTTATGACACCTGCCGAATTTGCTCAAGGGGTAAATTTTGCTGAAGGCCAGGAGCTCTATTTAGCCTCAGATATTTCAGCATTAGAAAACGGTGGTGAGAACTGGCAGGATCGATTTTTCAAGAGCGCTTCTTTTGCAAATGCTCAGTTGTCAGTTAGCGGTGGTAGCGAGAAAGTGGATTACTACGTTTCTGGTAATTATTACAATGCAGATGGAACTATCGTAGATCAAAATTATAAACGATTCACGCTACGGACCAATCTAAACGCCAAGCTTTCTGATAAGATGAAGATCGGATTCAATGCATTTGCCACCAGAGAAGAGAATACTGGAGCTCGGGCTAATTTGGCAACAGGATTGACCTGGGATCCGACAACCCCTGCTTTTAATACAGAAGGAAATTATAATTTTACACCTCTTATCCCTGGAGTTGGGAATGGAACACCTAACCCATTGCTGCAGCCGGAGAATAATGTTCGATTTAACATTGATCATCAAATTATTCTAAACACTTATGCGAATTATAATATACTTGACAATCTAGTCTTGAATGTATCCGGTGGGGTAGAGCAACTCAATATTAACCAAAATTCCTATACTTCTTTATTGGTTAACAATACAGGAAATGCATCAGTGCTCAATAGAGATGTAAATCGGTATCAAAATACAAATAGGCTAACCTATACCTATGATGAGAATCCTGATCATAGAATTCAAATTGATGCCATTCATGAACAACAATTAGTAACTAATATTTCTGCATTGGCTACGGCCACTGGTTTTTTCTCAGACAATACTACTTACAAAGATTTGTCACTTGGAGCTGTGCAAAGGACCTCTAATAATTCAAATAGTGAAAGCCTACAATCCTTCTTGGGTCGTGCGAACTACTCTCTCTATGACAAATTCTTATTTACAGCCACCATACGGGCCGATGGTTCCAGTAAGTTTCAGGAAGGTAATCGCTGGGGAATTTTCCCATCAGGGTCCGTTGCTTGGAGGTTATCAGAAGAATCCTTCGTGCAGAACTCTGATCTCATTGATAATCTAAAGGTAAGAGCGAGTTATGGGATTACTGGTAGTCAGGCTATTGGACCGCTTGCGACAAGATCTATACCTATTATAAGCCCTGGCGTCAATTATCCATTTGATGCAGGAAGTTATACTGTTGGGGTAGGACCTTCTAATCGATTGGCCAATCCTGATCTAACATGGGAGACTACAAAACAAACAAATATTGGTTTTGATTTAGGATTATGGAATTCCAAATTTACAGTGTCACTGGATGTTTATAAAAAGAATACCACTGATCTTTTATTAGAACGCATATTACCCTCTTTTGTAGGGCCTACGGTTGTTGCGGAAAACGTGGGAGAAGTTCAGAATCAAGGGTTTGATATCAACTTAGGATTGATTGTCTTGGATAATAAGGATTGGAGGATTAGCTCTAACCTAAGCATCTCACGCAATGTCAATGAAGTGATAGCCTTAGTGGATGGTAATGAACCATTGGAATTAGGAAACATCTTTTATGGCAATTCATTTCCTGTCAATCCGACAAGGGTAGAAGTGGGACAACCAATCAGTTCATTTAGGGGATATGTTTTTGAAGGTGTTTACCAAACGAGTGAAGCAGCAGCGGCAGCAGAATTTGGAAGAGTTCCTGGACAAGCAAAATATCAAGATCTTAATGGAGATGGCGTAATATCATCTGATGATATCGCTATAGTGGGAGATGGTAATCCAGATTTTACGTGGGGATGGAACTGGTCGGCCAGCTATAGAAACCTTGATCTGAATTTCATCTTACTCGGTTCTCAGGGTAATGACATCTATAACTTTCAGAGAATGAGGATGATGGGATTGGGTTCTGCTCAGTTTCATGCTGTACATGCTGATTATAACGATCGCTGGACTCCAGATAATCCTTCTGACATTCCATCAGGAAGAGATGGGACAGAGTTTTTGTCATCTCAATTTATAGAAGATGGGTCATTTGTAAGTCTCAAATCCGTAACTCTTGGTTATACTTTGGATGACGTGATAAAGAATACTGGAATGGGGTCAGTGCGATTGTATATAAGTGCAGAGAATTTATTTATCCTGACAGATTATTCTGGTTTCGATCCAGAGTCAACAGCTTCGGGTAATTCAGATGTGGATCTTGGTATCGACTACAATGCCTATCCCATTAACCGATCCGTTTCTTTCGGAGTAAAAATGACGTTTTAATATCTAAGTTTTAAAAATATAAATTATGAAAAATTATATAATTCAAACTCCTTACTTAGTTCTCTTAATTGTGCTGATGGTTACTATTCCTTCTTGCATAGATTTAGAAGAAGATACCAGTAGTATACTTTCGATTGAAAATTTAAAAAGTGAAAGCGGTATATCGGCGGCCCTTGCACCAATCTATCGCAGTATGTTAGTAGCATATGAGCATCCTCACGCTGGAGGAGTACCAACATATGGAGCCGATGATCGTACCACTTGGTGGGCAGGTAATAAATCTCCCTTAAGGGTATTTGATCGTTTTGATTATGGTAATGGTGAGAATTCAGCTATCCTATGGTTGGATCGAGGTTGGAATGCCTATTGGGAGACTATTTATAATGCCAATACTTTGATTGAAGGACTTAAGACGTCTGAGGCGCCTAGTGATGTGGTTTTATCCGCAGATGGTGAGGCTCGATTTTTACGTGCCTTAGCCTATTTCCATTTAGTTAGAACACATGGAAATATGCCTATCATTCTCGACGGGTATACACCAACTGGCGAGGAACAAAGAGCTACGGTTCTTGAAAATTATTTACATATCGAAGAGGATTTAAAAATTGCGGAAGCCAACTTGCCAGGCCCAGAATCTGTGAAGGCCGTAGGTCGGGTTTCTTCAGGAGCAGCTAAATCTTTATTGGCAAACCTTTATCTCACGTGGGGAGGATGGCCAGTAAAAGATAATTCAAAATTCCAATTGGCCGCTGCAAAAGCCAAGGAGGTCATAGACTTAAATTATTATTCTCTATTGCCGATAGATAAATTATGGCTACGAAGCGGGGAGAATAGCAACGAATCAGTCTTCTCTGTTCAATTCTCTGAAGCGGAGGATTTGAGAAATGGTTGGCCAGCGGCTACAAGTTTTCATGAGGCAAGAGGATGGTCAGATGTTTATCCCGAACTTCAGTTTTTTAATGATTTTCCAGAAGGAGCTCGTAAGGATTTTACTTTCCATACCGAAATTCCACAGAGAGGTGTTGCACAGGGACAAATTTTCAATAAAACTCCTGAAACGAAACCATGGCAAGAATCACAACGTAAGCACCCAATGTATAAGAAGTTCAATTTGTCTGAAGACCTTAGCTTAGGAGGACGGACAGCTGGATATCGAGCATTTGAGGTAATTAGATATGCAGAAGTTTTGCTAATCTATGCTGAAGCTCAGGCGATATTAGGAGAAAACGGCTCCTCTATTGAAGCTTTAAACCAAGTTAGAAGAAGGGCAGCAGGATTACAATTTGATACTCCCGATGCTACAGTAGATCTTGCTACGGCAAGTATTCAAGAGATTATTGATGAGAAAGGATGGGAATTAGCAGGAGAGTATAGCAGGTGGTATGACTTGATTAGGTCTGAAACCCTTGAAGCTACCACTCTCAAACGAGACCCAGAAGAACAAGTGACTTTAGCGCGCCAACCAACGAAGTCTAATTATATTTCACCAATTCCAGCACAGGCGATTACGACAAGCAATCTTCTCCAGAATCCGGAAGGATTTGTAATTCAATAGATATTTTTAAGAATTTTTCATACGATAGTTTTTTGCAGAATGAAGGGAGGGTAGGGATCTTGGATTGGACTTGATAGCAGATAATTCAAATTTGGTTGATAATCCGGGATACTAGTTTATTTAATTTCCATTAAACCCGGGTTATGCATTAGGATTTCGTCATGAGAGTTGGAAGAGCAATAAAATCCGTTGCTCCACGCTAATTTTGACTCATGAATGAGTGATTCATGCGAAGCATGATGAAGATATAGAAATGTCTTTAAGTGAATGAACCACTCGTGGACAGGCTAATCGTCATCATCATGCTGAGAATCAAAATTGACGGACGTGCCTGAATCTCTTGCCCCTCTCTTTTCAAACTTAACTTAAGGTATGCAGCCAACAAAGATGGATACTGCGAAGAAAAAAGTCTTAAGACTCAGGCGAAATCAGATCATTGTACTTTGTTTGCTAGTCCTGTTTTTTATCCTGATGCTTGGGATCATTCTCACATGAATGATTTTACCTAATATCCCACATATGAAACGGTTATCCAATTTGACTAACCAGGGATCATCTGTACATTGTACATTTTTTTATACAATCCCATTTTTTGCACAATCTGATAATCACCAACCCAACATTGTATTGTTGGTCACTGAAGATAATTCGAAACATTTTTTACGACTTTACGAGGAAGGTGGAGTACCCACACCCAACATCGAAGCCTTGGCAAATAATGGTAACGTTTTTAATCATGCCTTTTCCAATGCACGGGTTTGTTCTGTAGCCCAAATCGAAATGGAAATTTAAAGCTAAAAATGCTAAATTGGTTAAAGAAAAAGTTGAAAATCTGAAGAATAGCATTCCAGAAATTCAAAGGGTAGATGTTGGAATTAATATTGGGCAATATGGGGCCTCCTTTTTTGATGTAGGCATGTACATCACTTTTAACAATGAATCAGACTTTTTGAATTATATTAAATATGAAAGTCATGACAAAGCGGTCACTTTTATTCAATCCGTGATGGAAGCCGAGGAAATTGTGGACTTCGTCTAAATATTGAAATAGGATGAAAAGAAAGTTGATCATATATTTATTATGTATTGGATTTTTGGGTTGTTCAATCGAACCTAAAACGACAGTCACTGGTGATCGTCGGAATGTGCTCGTAATAATGATAGATGATCTTAACGATTGTATCGGTGGATGGAATGGTCATCCGCAATCATTGACACCCAATATAAACCGCTTAGCAGCTTCAGGGACCTCATTTACAAATGCGCATACCAATGCACCCATGTGCGGACCCGCACGTGCGAGTTTATTTACAGGAATCTATCCACACAATTCTCGGAATTTTTATCAGGCTCCATGGTACAAAAGTGAAGTCCTGCGGAATTCTAAAACTATGATGGAACAATTCAAAGACGCGGGATATTATGTGACAGGTAGTGGTAAGTTATTGCATCATAATATTGATTCTATTTGGTCCCATTTTGAAAATCCTGCAGATTATACTCCTACTCCATATGATGGTGTAGATCGATTGCCGCATCCTGATGTTCCAGCGCCATTTTCTGATATAGGATGGGTAGATGGTTCTCTTGGACCTTTTATAAATTTGGAAGGTAGAAAGAGCGCAGCTGGAAGACCATTGCAATGGGTGACTGGTGGGCCTAAAGTAGGATTTAAAGAAATGAAGTATATCGATGATGACAATCGAGATCCTACTCCTGATGAGGTGAATGCTTCTTGGGCAGCAGAACGACTCATTGCGTTTTCAAATTCAGAGGATAAGAATCCCTTCTTTTTAGCAGTGGGTTTTTTGAGACCACATACACCCTTAGTAGCTCTACAGAAATACTTCGATCGATTTCCATTAGATCAAATTCAAGTGACTATTACTAAATCCGAGGATAACACGGATACATTTCTAAAAGTAGCCTACAATCATGAGGATGTCCATGCACTGCGATTCGGGAGAGATATGTTTGATGCGATTACAAAAGCATATGGTAGTACTGAAGCGGGACTAAAGAGATGGATACAAGCTTATCTGGCTTGTGTTGCGGCGGTAGATGATAATGTTGGGCAAGTGCTTGAGGCATTGGCGGAAAGTAAATTAGTTGAGAATACAATTATAGTCTTGGCGAGTGACCATGGATTTCATATGGGAGAGAAGGATTATCTATATAAAAATTCATTGTGGGAAGAAAGCACCAGGGTACCGCTTATTGTGAAGGTGCCAGGAATTACACAAGCTGGAAGCAAAGTTCAATCAACGGTTTCTCTAATTGATGTCTATCCAAGTCTGATGGATCTATGTAATATAGAATTGAATACCCTTAAAAACAAAAAAGGTCACCATTTAGATGGGCTTAGTTTTAGAGCATTATTAGAAAATCCAACGTTGAAAGCTATAGCAGAAAGGAAGCCTGCGCTAACTGTTGTATATGCCGGAGATGCGATTGGTACCAATCCTGAAGATCAACATTATACCATCAGAACGGAACAGTACCGATATATCCTTTATAATTCAGGACATGAGGAATTATACGACCATGAGACAGATCCTTTTGAATGGAATAATCTGGCAAGGGGGAACGACAAATACGAAAGTTCTAAAAAGAAACTGAGAAATCAATTGAAGGATATGGTATCCCCTTATCAATTAGTTGGTTTTTCTCAATTAAAATAAAAAAATCAGACGTGAAAAGAAAGAATAATCGGTTGTGCCTAATGTTTACAAGTATTTTTCTCTCATTTCTACTTTTGGGATCTTGTAACTTGCAAAGGGATGAGCCTGAAAAACCCAATATCATATTCATTGCCATTGATGATATGAATGATTGGACTGGATTCCTGAATGGTCATCCTCAGGCCATCACTCCCAATATGGATAAGATGGCCCAGCAAGGGGTGAACTTTACAAATGCTCATTGCATAGCGCCGGCCTGTGGACCAAGTCGGAATGCATTACTTTTTGGTATAGAACCTCATCGTTCTGGATTATATCCATTTTATAATCAGATGAAAATGGATCAGACTCTTTTAAATCAATTCACCAGTCTTCCCCAATTTTTTAAAGAAAGTGGCTATGCTACTTATGGCTCGGGTAAAATCCACCACGGAAGGGAATGGACTTTTATAAAAGATAGTGGGAAGAGAGAATGGACCGAAAATAATCAGAACATTATAGATGCTCTTCCCGCGTTAGTTTTTAATTATAAAGAAGGGTTTGGGGTTGGAGGGAAAATGGCATTTTGTCCGACGGACTCGCCGCTAGAACATCACCCTGATTATGTAACTGCTCAGTTTGGGATGGATATTCTAAAAAGAGATCATGACAAACCATTTTTTCTGGCCCTGGGTTTTGTAAAGCCTCATCTCCCTTTTGTCTGCCCTAAGGAATATTTTGATTTATATCCTGACCCGATTCTCCCCCCCGCGATCAAAGGTGATGATTTGGTGGATATACCATGGGCAGGAAGAAGTAACGCAAAAATTGGAGATGATCTCAAGTATCGTCAGGATGATAAGTGGCAGAAAGTACATCGTTCCTACCTAGCTTGTAACTCATGGACAGATGCCAATATCGGTCGTGTTATGGATAAATTGAATAATAGTGAATACAAGGATAATACCATTATTGTACTTTGGTCTGATCATGGATACCATCAAGGAGAAAAGCGGAGTTTTCGGAAGTTCTCGCTGTGGGAAGAAGCGACAAGGGTCCCATTCATTATAATTGACCCTCGTAACGAATACAAGGGGAATTGTAAAGAAGCAGTATCGCTTCAAGACATTTATCCTACTCTAACTGCAATGGCTGGGCTGGAAAAACCGGACTATGTAGGAGGTGAAAATCTACAGCCTTGGTTAGATGATCCGACCAAGACCAAGAAATCACCAGCAATGATAACCTGGGGAAGAGGAAACTATAGTATCCGTAACAGAGATTGGCGATACAACCGTTATTTTGACGATTCAGAAGAGTTATATCACAATTCGTCCGATCCTCAAGAATGGTCCAATCTGGCATTGGATCCAGTGTACGCCTCTATAAAAAATGAAATGATCTCATGGCTACCAAAAACGGAAGTAGCGCTCGTCCAGAAGGGTAAAGCATTACATAACATTGTTGATGCGGATCAAATTTCTCTGGAAAAATTCAAAACGAACTGGTCAAGAATAAATAATAAAATCAGTCCTCGTTTGGAGTAACATTAAGTATCGCTCATTTGGAATTAAATAATCAATCGGCATAAAATACAACATGAAAAAACATCTCATTTTTTTGATACTCTTTCTTCTTGGTGGTTGTTATTTTACTCATGCTCAGCAAGAGTCATCGCTTGATGGTCCTTGGCAAATTATTTTTGATGAAGAGAATATAGGAAGAGATGAAGGTTGGAATAAATCAGAATTATTTGATGCATATCCAGATATAGATACGATTCAAGTTCCTGGAGCTTGGGAGTTAACCAAAAAGGATTACGAAGGAGTTGCTTTTTATAAAAAGACGTTTGATGTGCCAGCGGAATGGGAAGACAAGGTCATCCGATTACAGTTTGGCGCAGTAAATTATCTCTCTGAGATTTGGCTCAATGATGAAGTTGTAGGATATAATGAAGGTGGGTTTACGCCCTTTGAGTTTAGAGTAGATGAGATGATCAAAGTCGGAGCCCCCAACCATCTTACCATGAGAGTATTAGGGGCGATCACACTTTCTGATAAGGAGGTCGATGGAATCAAGAAAATGGAAACTGCGCAATGGAGAGGAGGAATAACTGGTGGTATCTGGCAACCGGTTACCATGGTTGCAACCGATTACGTCTATGTCGATGACGTCTATATCCAACCCAATATACATGATAACAGTGCCTTACTAAATGTTACATTAGATCATACTGATATAAAAGGGATTGATGCAGAGATTACAATTAGTATTACAGATGACGGAAATCCATCGGAGACGGTAGCAAGTGTTACTGAGAAATGGATTTTGCATCCAGGAGTGAATACCAATGATTGGAAATTAGATATTCCAAATACCAAATACTGGTCACCCGATGACGCGAATCTTTATAGAGCGACGGTTAGCATATCAATAAATGGGATTGTTAGTGATCAATGGAGTGAAAGATGGGGCATGAGGGAGCTCACTATAAAGGATAAGGATTTCTATTTGAATGCGAAACCAATCTACATCAAAGCTACATTTTTTGAAGGTGTATACCCCAATGGTATTGCATATCCTGATAGCGAAGAAATGATTCGCAAAGAGATCAGATTGGCGAAGGAAGCGGGATTCAATATGATTCGTCCTTGGCGTCGACCTCCTGCTCCGATATGGTTGGATATAGCAGATGAGATGGGTGTATTAGTCGTTGGTAGTCCAGCATTGGAATGTATGACTCTGCCTCTTTCTACTCCTTATTTGCCTGCGCGTGTTGAGCATGAGATCCGAGAATCTGTATTAAGAGATCGAAATCGCGCTTGTGTCGTTCAGTGGGAATTATTCAATGAATTGCATAGACCCGTATTGAACCAGTTAATGCGTCCGATGGCCAATCTAACAAGAACATTAGATCCTACAAGATTGATTTTGGACGAATCTGGTGGATGGGCATATGGAGCTAACATGTACTTGCCTAATGAATATGAACCAACAAAATTCAATGATATCCATAACTACCCGGGGCCATTTATAAGTAATGATAGATATGACGGATATCTTGCTATAGGCATGACAAAAGAAGAAAAGGCCGCTCATAATTATAATGGCCCTACTCCTGGAAAGAACGTGGTGCCGGGACTAATGTCATTTGTTTCAGAGCTCGGTTACGGCAGCTTACCAGAATTGACTGAAATAAATAGGAGATTTGAAAAGGAAGGAAATCCATTAACGCCGGCTTATCGATATCATAAGAGGTTGGATCAAGAACAAAGGAAACTGTTACATGAAAGTGGGTTTAGTGAACTCTATCCTGACATGAAACAATTCTACCTTGATCAACAACAGATACATGGAACTGCTAATAAGAGGATGATAGAAGCTGTACGTGCCAATCCTGATGTGGATGGATATTGCATTCATGCATTATCTGCAGGAGATTGGATTTTGGGAGCGGGGCTTATTGATATGTGGCGCAATCCAAAATCATATGCATATGAAGGTACTAAGCAAGCGAATCACCCACAGATCGTTTCGATTCGAGTACAGCCTCGGAACATCTATTCTCTTGAAAATGCAGCGTTGGAGATTATTGGGATCAATGATTTGTCTGAAGAATCTGCAATGCTTGAAGTGAGGATAGAAAGTGTTAATGAAAGGAAATTCGTTTATACGAAATCTCTGAGAGTAGATTATAAAAATAGGGTTTCTCAACTCTTGGAAGATGTGATTAATTCTAAAAAACTGGAAGGCGCTTATAGGGTAACGGCTACTTTGAAATCATTGACTGGGAATGTGATTACCAGCAATGCACATGAATTCAATGTGTATAATGAGAAAGCACTTACCATTAGAAAAAATAAAGTTGGCGTTATGGATATAGATGGACCTTTAGCACATCATCTTAAAAAGGTGGGATCAACTCCTATTCAATTTAATGCCAATATGGATAAGAAGATTCCATTAATAGTAACTGGTAAGAATCATGATGGGGTAGTATCCTTTATCCGAGATGGCGGTATTGCGCTTTACTTAGAAGGTGTTCATAAAAAAATGGATGCATCTAATAATTCACTTCCATTTATGGCAGATGTGCATCGATCAAGAGGACTATGGACTTGTATTCCACATTTGGTACATGATCATCCATTTTTCAAAGGTTTACCAGTAAATGAAATGATGCGCAATGAATACGAAAATGTGTGGCCAACCAGCACGTTGAGAAGTATAGAAATAGAAGGGAATCCTCATATTAATTCAGTAGTGGCTTCAATCGGATTTGATTGGTTTTCAAGAGGGCATCAATTGCATTATTCAGGACCGGGAGCTTCATGGTGGGGGTCAGAGGTTTTTGAAGCCCCATTAGGCAAAGGGAGATTCTTTGTGTCGCAATTACATATTGTAAAGAATTTAGGTAAGGACCCTGTCGCCGATCTCTATCTCAAGAATGTTATCCATCACCTTACTATTATCAACAAATAAATTTTTATGATTACATTCTCTCGATTGATTCTACTGATTGTATTTATAGGCAGTCCTGGTATTTGTAATTCGCAATCCAATAGTCCTCCGCCAAATATTATTCTAATAATGGCAGATGACTTAGGTTATGGAGATTTGAGTATAACGGGAAGTACGGAGATCCGAACCCCATACATTGATCAGCTCGCCAGAGAGGGAGTAATGTTAACAGAAGGCTATGTTTCAGCCCCTGTTTGCAGTCCTTCGAGAGCCGGTATTATGACAGGCCGAAACCAAGTGGAGTTTGGGTTTAATAATAATATTGGAGGGAATCAACCCGGATTTGATCCGGCCTTTTTGGGATTGCCGTTGACAGAGACGACTATTGCAGAAAGGCTTCAAAAGCAGAACTATGTAACTGGTTTGATAGGGAAGTGGCATCTTGGAGAATTACCCGTGTATCATCCTGGTAATCGAGGGTTTGATGAATATTGGACTTATAAAAAAGGATCTCATGATTATTTTATAGCCGATCCTACTCTCAACGGTATCAAGGATAGTATTGATTGTAATTATAAAACGGTAAAAGGTATATCGTATATCACTGATGATAAAGGAGATGAGGCGGTAGAATTTATTGAGCGCCATAATTCTGACCCATTTTTTCTATTTGTATCTTTCAATGCACCGCATACGCCTATGCAAGCGAAGGAGTCGGCGTTGAAGCAATATGCTCATATAGAAGACGAGGGAAGAAGAACCTATGCAGGGATGGTTCATACTTTGGATGAGAATGTGGGAAAGATCGTCTCCTCCTTGGAGAAGCAAGGCATAAGTGACAATACCTTAGTAGTCTTCTTGAGTGATAATGGAGGCCCTGTTATACATAATCATTCTCTTAACGCACCTTATAATGGAATGAAAGGCATTCTTCTGGAAGGGGGGATTCATGTTCCTTTTATTATGAAGTGGCCTAATGTATTGGAAGCAGGAAGCAATTTTGATAAACCCGTTATCGCAACAGATCTTGCACCTACATTTTTAAATGTCAGTGGAGGGGAAATCAAATCAGAAGATTTTGATGGCAATGGGGTAAATATTATTGAGCAAATAAATACTGATAATGTCTCTATTAGCTCACGAGAATTAAAATGGAGATTCACAATTAGTGCAGCGATAAGAGAAGGAGAATGGAAATTGATACGATTACCTGATCGACTTCCGCTACTTTTTAATTTGAATGATGATATAAGTGAGCAGCATAATGTTGCCATGGAGCAATTAGATATCACAAAGCTCTTGTTAAACAGATTAGGAGATTGGGACGTGACGCTTCCGCATCCAGTTTTTTTGGAAGGAGCGGAGTGGAAGAAAAGGCAATTAGAGTTATATGATCGAAATTATAAATTGATTCAGCCTTAAATCGATGTTAATTAGAAAAGGAAGTTTATGAAAAGGATGGAAATTGTTTTTAATATACTATTTGTTGTTATATTATTATGTGCTTCTGGATGTCAGAATGGCAATAAAGAGGTGCAGAAAGTAGAGGAAGATGTACCACCCAATCTCATTTTTATAATTGCTGATGATCTTGGTTATGCAGATGTTGGATTTAATGGAAGTACGGAAATTCCAACACCTAACATCGATAGAATTGCAAATGAAGGTGTGAAATTCACAAATGGATATGTTTCCTATCCCGTATGTGGACCGAGTAGGGCAGGACTCATTACCGGAAGATATCAGGGTCGGTTTGGATTTAGTCGAAATCCATTGTTTGCTCCGAATGATCCTAATATGGGACTTCCCGTAGCTGAAGAAACCATAGCGGAGTATTTGCAAAAGGCAGACTATAAATGTGCAGCGGTAGGAAAATGGCATTTAGGAGCTCATCCAAGCCAACGGCCGTTGGTACAAGGGTTTGATGATTTCTTTGGATTCCTTACTGGCGGTCATCGATATTTTCCAGAAGAATGGACGTTCCAGGATGAATATGAGATCAATTCTCAATTCGATGCTTATAAGACAAAATTACTTCGTAACAATGATCGCATAGAAGAGACTGAATACCTGACAGATGCCCTTTCGAGAGAAGCAGCGAATTATGTAGAGCAATATAAGGATGATCCTTTCTTTATCTATCTGGCTTACAATGCTCCTCATGCTCCCCTTCAGGCTACAGAAAAGTATTTGCAAAGGTTCTCACATATAAAGGATAAAAAGAGACGCACTTATGCTGCTATGGTAAGTGCTGTTGACGACGGCGTAGGTCGTGTTTTAGATAAGTTGGATGCTTTGAAATTAGAAAAGAATACAATAGTGTTATTTATCTCTGATAATGGGGGATTACTTAAAATTAAAGCTGATAATACTCCTCTAAGAGGAGGGAAAGGAGACATGTACGAAGGAGGCATACGAGTGCCATTTGCTATGCGGTGGCCGAAGCAGATAACTGCATCTACAGTTTATGATGATCCCGTAATCACCTTGGATGTATTTGCAACAATGGTTTCTGCTCAACAATCGTCGGTACAACCTAAGAATGAATTAGATGGGGTGGATCTTATTCCGTTTGTTCAAGGAGCCCAAGAAGGAAGACCTCATGATGATCTTTACTGGCGTAAATATGATCAGCGGAGATATGCCATTCGGAAAGGGGATTTAAAATTATTAGATGATGGAAGTGGGATGGAGTTTTTTGATGTTACAAGTGATATTGCAGAGAAGGCGAATATCTTAGAATCCAACAAAGAGGAAGCAAAGGAATTAGAAAAGGTTCATGGTGAATGGTTGGCACAATTAAGAGATCCCATTTTCTTAGGCCTTCGTAGCGATTCAATTTATAATGCGAGTCATCCGGATAGATTCAAAAGACCAGAATAGGATGAGGCTTCTTGTAATTCTTGGCTTCTTACTTTTTATGCTTGGGTGTTCTACATCTCAATTACCAATTCCTATTTCTGAAATTCATGGAGTATCTAACGCAATTTCGTTTTTAGAAAAGAAAGATGTTCATTGGCAAGCACAATGGATCTGGATGCATGATTCAATTGCGAATGATGTAATGCTCGCCAGAAGAGAATTTCAAATTGAAAATGCTATAGAGAAGGCGGAACTACTAATTACAGCATCTTCGCAATATCAATTATATATTAATGGGAATTATCTAAGAAGAGGACCTGCTCGAAGCGCTCCTCACCATCAATCCTTTGATAGACTGGATGTAAGTTCAATGCTTATTATTGGTAATAATACAATAGCGATCAGAGTCCATCATCAAAGAGGGAAGCGATCTTACACCAATAACGGAAGAGCCGGATTATTGGCCCAATTGGAAATAGAGACTCTTGATGATACAACTATTCTGCATACAGACAATCATTGGAAAGTATTTCCTGATTATTCATGGAGCAATAATGCAAAGAGGATAAGTAGATTTCAATTAGTAGTCAATGACCTCGTTGACGTAAGAAAGGATCAGCGAGATTGGTATACGATGGCCTTTGATGATTCAGAATGGCAAAAGGCTAGTCCACTTATGAGATTGGATGGTTGGCCGATGCCTCAGAAAGATGATTTGGCATTTGCCTTAACGCCTCCATGGACTTCGCTTGTCGAACGAGAAGTCCCCTACTTAGATGAGAAAGATATAAGAGCGACGAAATTAATAGAGGCACATCGTGTTACAGATGTTCCTTTCACTTTGACTACAACTGTTAATGCAGAGATAGGAGAAAGCCTGCCAGGATACGAGAGTGGAAGCTCTCCAATAGTTGTTCCTTCTTCGGATACATCAGCTGAATGGATTTTACTCTTCGACCTAGGGAAGGCCCATAATGCAATTCCGCAATTGGAAATAGAAGGCCCTTCTGGAACAGAAGTGAGCATCTTGTGTGCCCCATTTATTGTAAACAATGAATTTTCTAATAAGGTGGTTTTCTCAGACTTCGAAGATGCAATTACACTTTCTGGGAATAGAGACATATGGGAGGCGACGTATTTTAAACCTACGAGATACTTAGGAGTGCTGGTGAAAGGCGGCAACTCAGTAGTCAAGATTCACAATGTTGGCGTACATACTTTGTCTTATCCTTTTGAAAGACAAGGAATGATTCGTTCAAATGATGCAAAATGGATAGAGGATTACATGGAAGCTACGATGAAGACATTGGATGCTGCACCACAGACGCTTACACAGATAATTACAGAGAGCGACGACAGTATGCTCAAACTGGATATTATGCGGCTTTGGGGAATTACTGGACTTATGGAGATAAATATTTGCAACGCAGATATCTTGTACAAGTCGCTGAAGAACAGCAGGCGAATGGCATCATGCCAGCATATGCGCCCTTAGGGAAGGATGATTTTATGGTTATTCTGGATTCTAATTGTCTCTACATTAGAAGTCTTAGAAACTATCTATTGTATTATGGTGATTATAAAACCGTAAGAGAGCTGCTTCCAGCGGCTAAGAAGCTTATGAGGCTTTTGCATTCTTTTACTAATGAATTGGGATTAATAGAGAATCCACCATATCCATATTGGTTAGATCATGCACGAATCGATAGGCGAGGAGCTAATTTGAATCTAAATGGACATTACTTGGGAGCCTTAGAGGACTTCGCAGAAGTATTGGAATGGTTGGATGAAGAAGATCGAGATTATAAAGAACGGGCTACGCTTTTGCGAACATCTATTCACGATTTTTTTTGGAATGAAGAAAAGCAACTATTTGCTGATGCCCTAATTGACGCCAAGCAATCTTTGATGTTTAGTGAACATGGTAATGCAATGGTCTTGGCGTTGGATATCGCAGATGATTCTCAAAAGAAGATGGTTTCAGACCAAATATTGCTTGATGACAATGCTACTTTTATAAAGCGCAAAAACGGAATGACGGTCGTTACTCCAGCCATGTCATACTTCCTCCACAAAGGATTATGCGAAGCTGGGAATATTGATGCAAGCTTTGAGATGTTTAGAAATAGATTTGATCATATGTTAGCTCCAGAAAGCAATGGAACTCTCTACGAAGAATGGTGGCTGGAAGGAACTGGAAGATCAGGTGAATTAAAATCTACAAGTCGAAGTGATGCTCAGACGGAGAGCTGTTTTCCTCCGGCGTTATTTGCAGAGTACTTATTAGGGGTTGAAGTAGTCAAGCCTGGTATGACAGAAATAATCATATCTATGCGTAAAACTGCATTAAAGGATATTCAGGGAGTCATTCCCACACCTCAAGGAGAGTTGGTGGTCAATTGGGATTTTGAAAATGGAGTATTGATGTTAGACGTTCCTTCAAAGGTGATAATTAAGGTAGATAAAGAAAGTATTGAAAGAGAGGCTTCAGGTCAGATAAAAGTCAACGGTAAGAATCTAAGTAAAGAAGATAAAATGGGGAAGTACATTCTTGTATCTATAGGAAAGCATCAAGTGATCTTTTAAATTTTAAATGCGCCGGAGATAGAGGTAGGAATAGATGAACTTGGAAAGGGTTATTACATTGTTAAATAGATAGGTAAGGATTTTGATCAAACCCAGCAAATTGTGGTTTTTTAGTTTGTTTCCTTGAAGGTGTTTGGGATAGCATTAACCCAGTATGTAAAGCGTGTCTAATTAGAGATATGAGGTAACTTGTTATATCGTTGAGCAGCATAATTTTCAATTACCTTTTGGAGCATGTGATGCTTCTTTTTAATGTCCTCATCTAAATCCAATAGCGCTATTGGACGTTCTTCATCATAGTCATTGATAACGTCATAGAATGCTCCAGTACTATATAGCTTATATCTCTGATCGCGAGCAAATACTTGAGCCTTTTCAGTTTTCCCAGATCGAGAATACCAACTGTAAACCCAATCTCTGGGATTTCCTTGTTCCCCTTTTAATTGCGCAAGAAAACTAACTCCATCAATTTGCAAATGCGTCGGAACTTCAATGTTTGAAGCTTCACAGATAGTTGGAAGTACATCGGTAAGATCAATGAGGTCTTTGGATCTTTGTTTTGATATTATCTGAGCTGGCCATTTTACAATTAATGGAACGTGAGTTCCAGCATCTGTAGTTGTATTTTTAGCACCAGCAACAGTTCTATTCTGCATCTCAGATACAACGGGTTTATCGGTTCCATTATCTCCAACAAAGAGAACCAAAGTGTTATCAGCAACTCCCAAATCTTCTAAATGTTGATTAATTTTTCCGACAATCTTATCGGTATACGACATCATGTCTCCAAAGTACTTGGCATTACCTTTATAAGCTTCTATGGTAGTTGAATCCGTTAGCCATTCTTCAGAATCTGGAGTCGGACTAAATGGGCAATGTGTTAAAATCATCGGATAGTAGAGCAGGAATGGTTTTTCCTTTTCTACAGCACGTTCTATAAATTCCAATCCGTAGTCACTAACTATATCTGGGCCGTATTCAGTTCTGCCATATGTTCTAATATCTCCATTGATTTCTAATTCGGGAGCGGAGAATCGCGTATCGTTACCATTGTCATACCGAGCCCCTTGACTTACTTGCCATAAACAGTATTCGTCAAATCCGGCTCGGTTTGGACTCTTCGGATCTTTTCCTAATTGCCATTTTCCTACGATGCATGTAGCATATCCAGCTTCTTGATATAAATGAGCGAAGGTCGTTTGACTTGTGTCAAGAAGACCAAATTCGACATAGTTCCGAACATTGTAAATGCCCGTCATTATTTGAATACGACTTGGAGTACACAAAGGCTGAGCGTAGCATTGCTCGAATCTTACACCTTCACTGGCCATCTTATCCAACTGTGGAGTCTGATAAGAGATTCCTCCATTTGCAGCAATTGTCTCATAGCCAAGATCATCTGCCATAATTACAATTACATTTGGCGGAACGACCTTGGATGTTTTAGATGTGCTACAGCTAATTACAAGTTGAAAGAGAATTCCTATTGTAACAAGGGCAAAAAAGTATGTAAGATCTGAAGTGGTCTTCATTTTGAAGTGATTGAGAGACGAGAGTTAAATTGAATTTATTCGCTTGAATTTTAAGCCACTTCATTGTAAAGTTAACTTACAATACCCAGAGGGGTTGTAGTTTTCCAATTACCTCTTGTAAAATCAGGAAACGCTTGTGGTGCACCATCCTGTGCAACAGAAGTTTCACTTAGAGGTCCTACAGCACTCCAGTGACATCCTTCATATACGTTCTGATCAAGTGCCGCCCCACTTCTTAAGCATTCTACGATGCGATACATCATCATTCCGTCCATACCTCCGTGCCCAGAACTCTGTGTTACTTCATTCAATCTCTTATAGAGTGGGTGATCGTATTTATCATAAAGAATTTCTAGTTGTTCTCCTTCTGCCCATGGATGATGATTTTCTGTGGCCCCTTCTATACCTCCTTCTAATGCAACCCGTGTAGGGAATCCTGCAAGCGCTCCTTTCGTACCTTGTATCAGATTATGTCGTGTATAAGGTCGTGGACTTGTCTCATCCCATTGCACCATAACCGTTCTACCTAATGTAGTTTTTATAATAGAGGTATTGAGATCTCCACCTTTATACTCTAGCTGATTCCATTGATGATCTGCGGGGTAATTCTTTTTGGCATATAGAGCTCTTCCTCTAGAAGGGGTAGAGTAAGAAGTAAGACTTTTGAAGTTATCTTCTGTTCGAGCCAAATTCATATATTGCGCTACAGGGCCAAGGCCATGTGTAGGATATAGATTTCCATTTCTATGAGCATAATGATAGGTTCTCCAAGACCCTGTTCCTCGCTCGACTTCATTCATTTGCCCACGTAGTTCATGGATGTATGCAGCCTCTGCATGTAGTACTTCACCGATGACTCCTTGTCTACACATATTCAGATACATCAGCTCATCACGACTGTAGTTGACATTTTCCATCATCATGCAGTGCTTCTGCGTACGTTCTGAAGTATCAACGATATCCCACATTTCTTGGAGTGTAAGAGCGAGAGGTACTTCACAGAATACATGTGCACCTTGATTCATGGCCTCAATGGCCATTGGAGCATGATTTTTCCAATTTGTACATACAAATACTACATCAGGCTTTACCTCACGGAGCATTACTTTCCATTTATTTTTATCTCCAAAATATTTGGCGATGTTTTGATGCCTGGTTCCTTGGCCTGTCTCTTCACATTTGGCAACTACTTTATTGACATTATCCTCATAGAGATCACTAACGGCGACGATTTCTGTTCCTTCCATTTCAGAGAAGAATCTTGCGTGCCCAGGACCACGAGCTCCTACACCGATGAAAGCAGCACGTACTGTTGCCATTTTGGGGGCAGCGAAATCTCCCATATACTTTCCTGCGGGAAGAGGAACCACTTGACTAGTGGCACAAGATCCTAAGAGCGTGCTTGATGCAATAGCAGCGCCCGACATGGAAGTTGCTTTCAGAAATTTTCTACGGTCAATGGATTTCATGTTATTGGATTAATGACTTGTAAAGAAATAGGGTGCTATTTTTTGGAGTGGCATATTTTTTACCATTCCTAAGTGATGAAAACCCAAGTTAATGGATTCCTAAAGATATTAGAATAAGAATAGCAATCAATCCCGAAATTCCCATAACAAGAGATTGCATCGTATAGGTTCTATATAAAACAGCTAGCGGCACTTTATGTAATCGTTGAAGGAGCCAAAAGAAACTTGAATTAGCATGAAATACACAAAAAGCCCCAGAGCCAATAAGCGCGGCTATTATTTCAGGAGAATAATTCATAGTAGATACCAGAGGGCCGATAATGGATGCGGTACCAATCAGAGATACCGTAATGGATCCTGTTGCTGTGGTTAATACAGCAGCAATAAGGAAGGGTAATAGAAATCCTAACCAAGGCAGCGCTACGAAGAATGCTGAAAGGCTGTCTTGTATTCCACTTTCTCGAATCACATATCCAAAGGCACCGCCAGCACCAGTGATCATAATAACCAATGCTGATTTTGTAATTGCCTGATCTACAAGTTGGCTAATGCTCGATCGGCCACTCTCTCTCTTTAATGCATATTGTACGAGTGCTACAACAGCACCCACAAGAACCGCTACAAGTGGAATACTTACAAATGATAAAACCTGATCTATCCATAATATGCTATCATTATTTGCCACTGTGCCAGAAGCCATTAAAAGAATAGGAATGATTATCGGTAGCAAATCCATCCAAACAAGAAGACCTGAATCGGAGCCAGGTTCCTCGTTCATTTTGATTGTAACTCTTTTTTCTATTTCATTGTCATAGTCTATTCTATAATCTTTGCAGAATCTGGTGACCCAGAGGATCCCACCTATCATAGCAAATATCCCTACAAATCCATTTATAAGAATAAGCCTTCCGATATCCGCATCCAATAATGAAGCTACTGCAAGTGGACCAGGAGTAGGAGGTAGGAGTGTATGTGATACTGTTAATCCTGCAGTTAGCGCTAATCCAACAACTAAGATGGGCTTCTTACTCCGACCAGCCAATGCCTCAGTTACTGGTTGTAAGACGATATATGCTACATCTACGAATACTGGTATCGAAACGATATATCCGGTAATTCCCATGGCCCATGAGATTCTCTTTTCTCCAACCCAATTCATTATGCCATTCGCTATTCTGAAAGCTCCACCAGTCTCTCTTAATACCTCACCAATAAATGCTCCCAGGATAACAACTATTGCGATCCATTTTAGCGTCTTGCTAAATCCTTCTAACAAAACGGCTATGGTCTTTTGACCTCCCATGCCCAACGCAAATCCCAATGTGATGGCAGCCACTAAGAGTGCGGCAAATGGATGTACCTTCCACTTGGAGACCATTAAAATAAGTAAAAGGAGGACAATTATTAGTATAACGAGATTCCAGATCATGAATGAAGTTCGTAGGAATAGTCTCTAAGTTAGCGCTTCATTTGACAATATTAATAAGTGGCAGAAATAATCGCATTTTAAAGAAGTATTTAGGAATTATAATTTAATAAAGTGTCAAATTTTGGGGTGACTATTTATTTCTCCGGCAAGGCAAAAACGCAGGCAGCGCCATAGCTATGACGAGTATTTTTAACAAAGTTGAAGAAAGAAAGAGACCTCCAAAAGTGATATGTTATTTGATTCTCATTCCTTAGTTAAAATATGATGAGTAATTGATAAGAATAGTTTGGTTTTGGAGTCTAAGCTAACTACTTTTATTTTTCACAAACGAAAATGTATTTTTTCAAAATAAATAAGAGTATGACGTTTCAATCTTTCAAATTATTCCTCTCTACAAGTTTATTAGTCTGTCTCATTTTGGCAAGTTGTCAGGATAGCTCGATTGAAGAGAAGAAGCCGAATATTGTTGTAATCTATATGGATGATCTGGGGTATGGAGATATAGGAGCCAATGGGTCTACATTTCTTAAAACACCTAATATCGATATGTTAGCCAATGGTGGAGTTCGCTTTACGAATGGATATGCGTCTTCAGCGACTTGTACTCCGAGCAGATATGCGCTACTTACAGGTGTTTATCCTTGGCGGGAAAAGGATGCCAAAATCCTTCCAGGTACAGCACCTTTGATTATTGATACTGCGCAAATGACAATTCCTAAAATGCTTAAAACAAAAGGATATCATACAGGCATAGTAGGAAAGTGGCATTTAGGATTGGGAAGTGGAAATGTAAATTGGAATGAACATGTGAGTCCAGGTCCCAACGAAATTGGATTTGATTACTCATACATTATGGCAGCAACCCAAGATAGAGTTCCAACTGTCTACATAGAAGATGGTGATGTTGTAAATCTCGACCCTAATGATCCTATAGAAATTAATTATAAGACTAATTTCGAAGGAGAACCAACTGGAAAAGACAACCCAGAGATGCTTAAGATGAAGTGGCATCATGGACATAATAGTAGTATCGTAAATGGTATTCCCCGTATAGGATTTATGAAAGGTGGCAAAAAAGCACAATGGATCGATGAAGATATGGCCGATCACTTTTTAGAAGGAGCTCAAGATTATGTGAGAAAACATAGGGACGAACCTTTCTTCTTATACTATCCACTACAGCAGCCACACGTTCCGAGGACTCCTCATCAGAGATTTGTAGGAAAGTCAGGTTTAGGCCCACGTGGAGATGTAATTTTGGAAGCGGATTGGGCAGTGGGAGCTTTTATAAAAACTTTAGAAGAAGAAGGACTATTAGAAAATACTTTAATTCTATTTACAAGTGATAATGGACCTGTCCTTAATGATGGTTACTACGATGATGCGGATACAAAGAATGGAGAACATACACCTTGGGGGCCTTATAGAGGAGGAAAGTATAGCTTATTTGAAGCAGGAACACATGTGCCGTTTATCTCTTATTGGAAGGGAACCATAACACCTCATACTTCTGATGCAATGGTATGCCAAGTAGATTTTTTGTCTTCATTAGCGGCTTTGGTGGGTAGTGATATTAGAACTGGAGATAGTGAGGAGCTTATGGATGTATTTTTAGGTAATAGCGATACAGGTAGAAAAAATTTGGTAATTGAGGCAACTTCAAGAACCGCTTATCGCAAAGGGAATTGGGCAATGATACCTCCTTATAAGGGGAGGGCAGTAAACACATTTGTAAATATAGAATTAGGAAACGACACTACTTACCAACTTTATAATTTAACAACGGATATCGGGCAAATGAAGAACTTAGCTTTAATTGAAAAAGATAAATTGAGTGAAATGGTCAAAGAATACGAAGTCATCCGAGGGAATGCGAATACGAAAATTGAAGAATTGGAATTGAAATAATTTCACCTAAAGAAAATAAGAGTGAAGCATATTGTTCTGATAATTTTTGGAATTCTAATCCTGAGTTGCCAAGGAGAGAAAAAGAATGAAGCAAGTGACCTAAAAGTAGATCAAAGACCGAATATTATCTGGCTCATGGCCGAAGATATTAGTACGGATCTCGGTTCTTATGGTATGGCTGGAGTGAAAACGCCACATCTCGATCAGATGGCATCTGAGGGAATGAGATTTACCAATTGTTTTGTAACAAGTCCGATCTGTTCTCCAAGTCGATCTGCTATGATGACAGGGACACATCAAGTTAAGATCAATGCTCACCATCATAGGAGTAATAGAGATGTTCCTCTTTCGGGTCCGTATAAGCCGTTTACTTATTGGTTAAGAGAAGCAGGTTATACTTGTATTCTTGGCCATCATGGAGTTTTGGGCAAAGGCAGAAAGACAGATGTAAATTTCAAACATCAGAAAACAGGATCTTGGGATGGGATAGCGCATTTTGGCTTATTTGATAAATTGGACAATTTTGATCCTGTAGATGCGCCCTTCTTTGCTCAGATACAACTGAATGCTTCTCATCGTGGCGATTGGTGGGATCGTATCAGATCAGAATCCGAAAATCAGGTAAATACAGATGATATTGATCTACCACCATATTATGCAACACATCCAGCTATAAAATTGGATTGGGCGAAGTACCTCGATCAGATAGAATATGTAGATGGTGAAGTAGGAATGATATTGCAAGAATTAGAAGATAAGGGCCTTGCCGATAATACAATTGTAATATTTATCGGAGATAATGGACGATGTAATCTTAGAGGGAAAGGATATCTTCATGATCCAGGACTGAGGGTTCCTTTGATTATAAAAGGAGGAAAAGATATTAAGCAAGGAACTGTAACGGATCAAGTTGTAAGTGCTACAGACATAACTGCGACGATTCTGAATCTCGCGCAAGTTGAAATCCCCGCATATATGACAGGGAGTTCATTCTTGTCAGCTGATTTCAATAGGGAAGAAGTCTATGCGGCAAGAGATCTATGGGATGAAATCGAAGAACAATCAAGAGCTGTTGTTACAGATCGATGGAAGTATATCCGTAATGACATGCCTGAAGTGCCATGGGATGCCCATCAAGCGTATTTGGATTTTTTTAGACCTGCCGTACACGTCATGCGCCAATTGAAGGACATGGGTAAGTTGGATGGCCATCAGGAGAAATTCTTCAGTAGTCGCAAACCTGTGGAAGAGCTCTATGATCTACAAAATGATCCTTTTGAACTTTATAATCTCGTCCCAGACATCACTTATGAACCAACTTTAGAAATGATGAGAATTAAGTTGAATGAATACGAAGTAGCAATGACACCTGTGAGTGATATCTATAAGCCTATAGTTCCTAAGGCAGTTGATATACTCGAATGGGTAAAAGCCGAGAAGCCAGAATTATATCAACAAATGTTAGTTGGCAAAGAGATTGGTTTTCAAGGCTTAGCTGCCGAATTTCGGAGGAGAAAGTAGCGTAAAGAATAATTTACTATTTGAAAATCTGCGTCATAGTTTATTTTGTCAGATTGAACGGAACATTAAGAAATAAAACATATGTCAGATTACTCCATACTTAGAACCGAGGCCTATAAGGCGAACATGAGACTTCCTGAGTTAGGATTGGTGTTATTCACTTTTGGGAATGTAAGTGTAGCGGATCATAAGAGCGGTGTGTTTGCGATCAAGCCCAGTGGGGTTCCGTATGCGGATTTAGCTCCAGAGTCAATGGTCATTGTTGATTTTGACGGAAATTTAGTAGATGGCGACTTAAGACCTTCTTCAGATTCAAAGACTCATGCAGTATTGTACAAACATTGGAATGTAGGAAGTATATCACATACGCATTCCACTTATGGAACATCTTGGGCGCAAGCACAGCGAGATATTCCAATCATGGGTACCACGCATGCGGATCATCTTACGCATGATATTCCATGTGCGCCTGTCATGAGTGATGAGATGATAGAAGGGGATTACGAGTATCAGACAGGATTCCAAATCTTGAATTTATTTGAAGAGAGGGGGTTAGATTATAAAGAAATAGAGATGGTTCTGATTTCTAATCATGCGCCATTTACATGGGGAGATACTGCAAATAAAGCTGTCTATAATAGTGCCGTTCTTGAAGAAGTCGCGAGGATGGCTTTTCTTAGTTTACAGATAAACCGCAATGCTCCCAGACTAAAAGATGCGTTGATAAAAAAGCATTATGAACGGAAGCATGGAGATGGAGCATATTATGGGCAGTAGAGATCTCAGTGTATGAAGATTTTATGATTCTTACACGGCTTGAGGGAGAGGTAACTGAATATGATATTACAGATATAGCAGAAGCCGATATTCACAAGTAAGAAGGAATATTCATTCGTCATTCCAATCTATAGATTTCAAAAATGTGATTAGGGGGTAGGTCCTATTTCTAAGATAGAAGACTGTGTCGTTCATGCTGGAATACCGTCCTTAGAGGACTATTTGTTACGAGGAATTGATTAGATAAAAATGAGAGAGTCCCAGAGGGATGCGATATTATAGCCAGAGTTGTAAAAACTATGCGATAGTCAATTATAAGAGGCAAAACTCTTTAGGAGCAATACAAGCTTTAGATTAAATCCTTGCTTCACACAATCATTTATCGTAATATTGCAATGAATGAATATTGCAATGAACGAATATTGTGGGATTAACGAAGACTGACCTTTATACGGATGAGCAAGTAGAATTAGCTGCGATGGCAAAGGTTATTGGTCATCCAGCGAGAGTTGCTATCCTCCAGCACTTGCTTAAGGTGAAGACATGCATCTGTGGAGAGATAGTTGAGGAAATTGGCTTAGCGCAGCCGACAATATCTCAGCATCTTAAGGAGATGAAAAACATCGGCTTGATCCAAGGGAGCATTGATGGCACCAAGGTGTGTTATTGTATAGATCCCATTGTATTAGGTAGGATGAAAAATCTTCTGAATACTATATTCAATCATGAATCAATGATTTGTTCTTAATTATCCTCCCAGTTAATGGAAGGATTAATGACTATTTAAAAATTATAAAAAACTACTCATTATGAAACTTGAAGAAATAAAGTCAATTCTTAGTAAATCCGCTACGACTTCTTTCCAATTGCCAGACGGATCTTTGGTCCCGGCTCACTTTCATGTTACAGAGGTAGGGAAGATAATTAAGAACTTTATGGATTGTGGAGGCATGATAAGACGCGAAGAGGTTGCTAATTTCCAATTATGGGAGGCAGATGATTATGATCATCGGCTACATCCAGAGAAGTTAGTAGATATAATTGATCTATCTCAGCGCAAATTAGAAATAGGTAACCTTGAAGTAGAAGTAGAATATCAAGGAGCTACTATTGGTAAGTACGGTTTGGATCATAATGGGCAGCGTTTTATTCTTACCACTAAGCAGACTGATTGTTTAGCGAGAGAGAAGTGTGGTGTACCCGAGGATAAGGTAACTGTAGATTTGTTATCAATGAAAGGAAGCGTATGTTCACCCGGAGGAGGATGTTGCTAGGATGATTGTTCGTTCAATCAGTGAAGCGTCTTATCCCGATGTCGCAAGAATATACGAAGAAGGGATTGTAACTGGAGTTGCCACATTTGAAACAGAAGCTAAGGATTGGGCGGAATGGGATAAAAGCCATTTCCAATTTGGTAGAATTATCGCGTGCGAAGATGAATATGTTTTAGGCTGGGCAGGTTTATCTCCAGTCTCAAGTAGATGTGTTTATGGCGGAGTTGCTGAGGTGAGTGTCTATGTTGCCGCAGACGCCAGAGGTAAAGGAGTAGGAAAATATCTTTTGAATCAGCTGATAAAGGGTAGTGAAGAGAATAATATTTGGACCTTGCAATCCAGAGTATTTCGTGAAAATATAAGAAGTATAGCGCTGCATGAAAAATGTGGTTTTAGAATTATAGGTTACAAAGAAAGAATAGGAAAACTCCATGGCCAATGGATGGACAATGTCCTATTAGAACGGCGAAGTAATGTTGTTGGAATATAGTTCAGTGTCTGTTTATAAAAAGAAACTAAAGCTCTGGAGGAGTGACAAATCTTATACACCCTAATTTTTATCTACAGATTGAGCTCTTTCGTCTAAGAATTAAAATGGACCCTGCTACTTGCGAAGTAACCCTTATATTGACCTCTATAAATCAAAAAATACATGAAATATTCCTTAGTACTTCTCGTAAGTTTATTTTTCTGCTATCAAGGGCAATCACAAGTAAGTGCCAAATTGATGCGCTATGCAGATATCTCAGAGACACAGATCGTATTTGTTTATGGTGGTGATCTTTGGTTAGTTGATCGTTCTGGAGGGACCGCATTACAATTGACACACTCTCTTGGGGAGGAGTCGTATCCAAGATTTTCTCCTGATGGTACCGAGATAGCATATACAGCTAGCTATAATGGGAACTTAGATGTATTTACAATTCCTGTTATTGGTGGAATACCTAAAGTCATAACAAGTCAATCTTGGGCAGATAGAACTATTGATTGGCATCCAGATGGACAATCTATTTTATTCGCATCCAGAAGGGAGATTGGACCAAGGTCGTCAAGACAATTCTTTAGCGTAAGTAAAGAAGGAGGACATGCGGAAAAACTACCAATTCCTTACGGAGAGCTCGCAAGCTATTCTCCAGATGGTAGTAAACTCGCATATATCACTAAGATCACAGAAAACTATCCTTTTAAAAGATATCGAGGAGGATTGACATCAGATATTTATATCTATGATACTGCGTCTAAAGAAATTAAAAATATTACTGACAATATTGCTATAGATGGAAAGCCATCATGGGCTGGAGAACGATTGTATTTCTTGTCTGACCGTGACGAACATATGAGATTAAACATTTGGTCCTATGACCCAATGACAAAAGCATTAGAGCAATTGACAAAGTTTACGGATTTCGATATTTCTAATTTGTCAGCAGGACCCGATGCGCTGGTTTTTGAAATGGGGGGAACGATGCATACTATGAATCTAAGTGATCATACCTATCAGCCAGTTGAAATTCAAATTATAAGTGACCTTTCCGTTGAAATGCCTCGGGCCAAAAATGTAAGCGGAAGTATTAGGAATATGACCGCAGCTCCTGGTGGGAAGCGTTTGGTGTTGGAAAGTAGAGGAGAGTTATTTGATGTTCCTGTTAAAGAAGGAGTTACACTAAATATGACTAAATCAAGCGGAGCTTGGGATCGAAATCCATCTTGGTCGCCGGATGGTCATAATATAGCTTTCTGGAGTGATAGAAGTGGGGAAAATGAAATATATCTGCAAGAATATGATGGCAAAAAGGAATTGAGAAAACTTACAAATCATAATATCGGGTATGGTTATAGATTATACTGGTCTCCAGATAATAAGTATCTCACATATATAGATTATAAGAATAATATTAATCTGATAGATGTTGCAACAGGTGCAGAGAGCATAGTTGATAATATGGATTGGAATGTTAGCCATCCTGGAAGAAATGGTTTCGGTATAGAATGGTCTCCTGACTCTAAATGGTTGACTTATGAAAAATCAGGTGACAACTCAAGTGGAGCTATATATGTATATAATTTAGAAAGTAAAGAAGTAAGTCGAGCGACAAGTGATTTCTATGATGATAGCAATCCTGTTTTTAGCAAGGATGGAAAGTATTTATTCTATACAACAAATCGAAATCTATCGCCGCATTATTCAGATATGAATGATGGAACATGGGTCTACCCCAACGCTACTCAGATAGGAGTTCTACCATTAACAAAAGAAGTAGGGCACCTATTGGGTGCTAAGAATGATGAGGTAAAATTAGAACCAAAAGAGGATAAGAAGGAAGACGAAGAAGCTATTGAGGAAAAAGAAAAAGACAAAAAGAAGAAGAAAAAGAAAGGAGACAAGAAGGATGATAAAGAAGAGAAGGACGAAAAAGATGATGATGAAAAAGAGAAAGAGGATGAAGGTGTCAAAGTTGAAATAGATTTAGAAGACATTGAAAGTCGTCTCTTTCTATTGCCTATAGATGCAGGAAATATAGGCGGATTGATGGCATTCGAAGATGGACTGGCATATGTCCGATTACCAAATACTGGCTCTGAGAAAGAAGAGGTGGCAATCATGCTTTATAATTTTGAAGATCGCGAAGAATCTGCAATTATGGAGAATGTAAATGGTTCTGAATTGACTGCAGATGGCAAAAAAATTATAGTAAGAACTAGGGGAGGGATTGGTATAATAAATCCTAAACCTGGACAGAAGATCAAAGATCGCGTACCTACGGATGGGATGGTTATGAATCACGTGCCGCGAGAAGAATGGAGACAATTATTCAATGATGCATGGCGTCGACATAGAGACTTTTTCTATGATCCCAATATGCATGGTATAGATTGGAAGGCCATGAAAGATAGATATGGTGCGCTGATAGAGGATGCTCGCACAAGATGGGATGTGAACTTTGTGATTTCTAATTTGGCAGCAGAGTTGAGTGCTGGACATACATATACTTTTGGTGGGGATACAGAACAGACAGAGCGTCAGAATACTGGATATCTTGGCGTTGATTGGGAATTAGAAGGAGATATGTATCGGATAAAGCGAATTGTTAGACCTGCGGCTTGGGATACAGATGTTCGGTCTCCGTTGGATGTGGCTGGCGTTAATGTCAAAGTTGGCGATTATGTGCATAGTGTGAATGGAAATGAGTTGAGTTCTGATCAAGAAGCATATGCAGCTTTTAACAACCTTGGAGGAAAAACGGCCTCCATTCTGGTGAGCAGTGCTGGAAAGATAGACTCTGCCACAAAATACTTAGTCCAATGTCTTAGAATCGGTGATGAAAGTCGCTTAAGGCATTTAGAATGGATAGAAAATAATCGCAAGAAGGTTGAAGAGCTCTCCGATGGAAAGCTGGGATATATTTATATGTCAAATACTGGAGGACAAGGACAAATGGAATTAGTACGTATGTACTATGGACAATTAGATAAAGAAGGATTTATAATTGATGAGCGATTCAACGGAGGAGGGCAACTGGCAGATCGATTTTTAGAATTATTACAACGGCCTGTCGTTTATAATTTACATTGGAGGCATGGTCGTGATCATATACATCCCACTAAAGCTAATCCAGGCCCGATGGGAATGCTTATAAATGGATGGGCAGGATCAGGAGGAGATGGGTTACCTTGGGCATTTCAAGAACTCGAAGCGGGTCCAATAGTTGGAGAGCGAACACTGGGTATTCTTGTTGGTCCAGCAACTCGACATAGACTAATAGACGGCGGTGGAATAACCGTTCCTGGAGCGCGCCTCTACGATAACGATGGGCATTGGTTCTGGGAAGGAGAGGGAGTTGCACCAGACATTAAAGTATGGGATGATCCGAATCTATTAATGCAAGATAGAGATCCTCAGATAGAGCGTGTCGTTAGTGAAGTAATGGAATTGCTAAAGACAGAACCTGGTGTAAGAACTCCGGCTCCTGCTTTAGAAGACAGAACTGCCAAAGGACAGAGAGGGAAATAGAAAAATCGATTAGAGAGAATTGTTTGACTTTTTTCTTAAAAATGTGAGTGTGGCCATTAATTTGAAGATTCTCAGCGTAATGTTGATTTGTGTATTACTGACCTCATCATGCGATAAAGGTAAGCATGTGGATCAGGATGAAACACCATCGTACATTCCGAAGGATCCTGAGCTATATAAATCCATAGTTGCTATGGATACCGAATTTTTTGAGGCCTATAATCTGTGTGATTTAGAAAAGCAAGCCGCTATTTATTCAGAGGAAATAGAATTCTATCACGATAGGGGTGGCCTGTCAGAATCGAAAGAGGACATCCTTAATAGCACCAGAGATAATATATGTGGGAAGGTAACGCGAACACTCGTGGCAGAAAGCATAGAAGTATATCCGATTAATGAATACGGAGCTATTCAAATAGGGTGGCATAAATTTTATAATAAGGAAGAGCCAGACGCAGTATCCATCCCGAGTAAGTTCATCATATTTTGGAAAAATGAAAACACTAAATGGAGGATTACAAAGGTGGTAAGCTTGCATAACTGATGCGCTCATAAGGAGACTACTCTCCATACTCAAAGAAACCTCTTGTCTGTTTATTCTTGTCAACTTCAAGATCAAAATAGGCAGATGGGCGCTTATAAGTACTGATTGAATCTGCCCAGCTTCTCCTTGGCCATAACTTACTAATGTTAGGAAGAGATCCTCAAATAGAGCGTGTCGTAAGCGAAGTAATGGAATTGCTTAAAACAAAATCTGGTGTGAGCCCTCCGCTTCTCCTTTAGAAGACAGAGCGGCCAAAGGACAAAATAGTGGGTAGAAAATTGGTTATTGATAGCGTTTTAGCCGAGTAGCTAAAAATAGGGGTATTGACGACATTTTAATATATTATTCTGAATATTAATAATATTTCGGTTTGTTTGTTTGTTTGTTATTTTATTTTTTATCAAAACAAACATCATCAACCATGAGAGTTTATCTATTGTTTTTTCTATTAATTCCTCTAGCGCTTTTGAGTCAAGATGCGCTACCTTCTTTATTTGAAGTCGTGAATATTCATGTGAAACAAGGCCATGAAAAAGACTTCGAGGCTACTGTGAAGTCTCACAATGAGCAGTTTCACAATGGAGCAGCCCATAATGCCGCTACATTTTATAACATAACTGGTAAGAGGGTTGGAACGTATTCTTGGACTATGGGGCCTACAAATTGGGCTGCTATGGATACCAGACCAGATTCTGACGCGCATAATGCCGATTGGGATAAGGTGCAAATGCATATTGAGTCTATAGAACCTCCTACTTATTGGTCTGGAGACGTTTAGAATTCGCATATTACCACAACTGAAGCGCAATCAAAATCAACTGTTTGGATGTTTGATTTTGAACCCGGTAAAGCATCTTTATGGGCAGAACAATTAAAAAAGATTAAAGCGGTTTATGAGGCAAAGCGACCGAATAAAACCATGTTTCTTGGATGGAATACACATGCTAATACGGAAGGAGCTGACGCTGTTCTAATTTTTGGTCATGATAAGTGGGCAAACAAAGATGCTCCGAATACCATTGGAAAGGAATTTGAAAGTGTCCACGGTCCCGGAACTTGGAATACATTTCTGAATATTGTTGAAGGTTGCGTTAGAGGCAGGAACGATTGGATACGAGAGCTAGTGGACTAATCGAATTCGGATGTGTATGACAGATTAATTTTTATTATAACGGCACTTAAACAAATATAAGAACTGAGATAAATGTGAAACTTGATTAATTTTCACTACTCAAATTGATTTTGGCAAATGCAATTTGTTCATAAGGAGATTTATTTCCCATTTCATAGAGGCAACCTATCTGTTTGTTCTGGTCGATTACAAGATCCGAATAAGCAGATGGTCCTCTAAATATTGTGATTGAATCTGCCCAACTTTCTCCTTGGTCGTAACTTACACGTAGCGTCATATTAGCACGCTTTTCTGTACTCGCGGGATTGCTGAAGAGTAGCATGTTATTATTCTCAAAAGTAATAGTTTGTAAACTTGCTTGGCAGATGGGTTCTATTAATTGAGCATCATATTTTTGATCCTTCCAGGTCAGTCCACCGTCTGCGCTATATGCGATTTGCCTCCATTTATTATTACGATCATAGTTGCGCATATTGAGGAGTAACCGTCCGTCAGTTAATTCAGCTACTTCACATTCATTGACTTGATCTTGAGGAGTCGTTCCTCCTAATTCCCAACTTTGACCATTATCATCAGAATAGATTACATGAGAATAGTACTTCTTACTTTTAGCTTCTATATGATCACAAGCGATAACCAATCGTCCTTTATTACTTGAGTGTGACAATTGTATTCCAGATCCTGGACCGGTCGCATACCATGTCCAAGATGTTTCTTTTACAGTAGAGGTAATCTCTTTAGGAGTAGACCAAGAGCTCCCTTCATCTTTGCTAAGCAAATGAAATACCCTACGTGTATCTGTACTTGTCCCTGCTATAATCTCAGATTCATGATCTTCTCCTAAATTCCAAGTAATTAATACATGGACATCTCCTGTATTGATATCAACAACAGGTGCGGGATTGCCGCAAGTGTTTGTAGAGTCATTCCATATGATTTGGAGGGGACCCCAATTGCTTCCAAGATCCATGGACCTTTTCATAACAAGATCGATGTCACCTGTATCAGAACACCCGCCAACACGCCCTTCTGCAAATGCAAGTAAATCTCCATTTGTTAAAGAAACGATAGCGGGAATTCGGAAACATTCGTAGCCATCAGTGCCGGTAATGAAGACTGGAGATATGTCTTGTAATTCCATTTCTAACTTCAGGTCGTGCTTGCAGGAATTGAGTGCAATCAATATTATTACAATAAAAATTATGCTTACGTTATATCTCGATTTCATATGGGAATTAGAATTTATTCAGTCTATTACGCAGTATTCTATTGAGTGCTTCAGGTTATTAAATGAAAGATAAAAAACAATAAATAAAAAATAGAACAAATGAACGCCCTTCTATTCCAAATGAATGAATCTTAAAGTAACTACCTATGGCTTATACCATATAGGGGAGGAGTACGCACGTTCCTGCACAGAAGTGGGTATCTCCGAAGGCAAGTCTAAATCATATCTCGCGGCATCATATGTTGTCCATCTTGGAGTAGGGATCTCTAATACTCTCAAATAATAAAATGCACTCAAAGTTGAGTCAAAATCAGGATCTGTCCAGACCGTAGTAAGTTCCTTCGCACCTATAGAGTTTTCGTAGGAAGCTTCGGCAACATTAACAGTATTCCCTACACTTGGTAGTTTTCCTAGAGCATCTTTCTTGCGATTATTGGACCATGCTATGTCGTAAATTTTCTCATGTGTCTTGCCATCTTTTAACCATCCTTTGATCACTTGCACGCGATCGAGGTTAGCGCCTATTGGATCCTTGCTTATGGCTATCATTAACTGTGGAGCTTTTTTATTGCCAGATGCAGGTGATAGATCACTGCCCATAGGAACTCCTTTTTTATAACCTCTACTAACATAGTCAGCACTATTTATGTCATCTTCTGTGAAGTCCCAGCCAGCGAACATCCTAACTTGGATCCGAGGGCCTGTTGTTCCATATACTTCTTTACGATGCATAGCATCCCAGATATCTTCTCGTGTATTGCTTTTTGCCCATACTGCCGCATAACCCGATGCGAGGTACTGCCAGGCGACCCTTTGTGCACCTTCATTTCCGGTTTTGGCATTTCCGATCTCTTCAACCTTTAAGGCTCTTTTCTTGTCAGCGACCATTGATGTGAATTTGCCAGAGTAGTTGTCACTATCAGCAGTTGCTAATGCTGTATGAGAATCTGTAGATCCTATCATTCCAAATTTGAACGGGTTGGTCCCTAATTGACTTTCTAACAATAATCCATTTTTAAGGGCCGCTCTCGAATATTCAAATTCGAACATCTTATTAGTCTTAAGTTCTGCAAGGTTGAGGTTTCCAATATCCCAACCCGCTGCACCATAACTTGCAAATTCATCATTGGGAGATAGGAATGGATGAGACTCACTATCACCCTTGATCTGAGTAGTTTCTACGATAGGTTCCCATCGAGATCTGGTATTTGCATAAGCTTCAGTCATGGGATTCCCTTTATAATCACCCAAAGTGAACATGAGACCATTTGAGGCATTTCCATTATGAGGGATCGCTAACACTTTGCCACCAGTTTTTTCTTCATAAGCATCAAGAGCTTTCCACAAATCTTCAGGATCGTTACTCAAGGAACTCGAAACTGGAAAGGATTGGACAGCCTTGTCTTTATCATCCCTATAGACGACAACGCGATGTAGATTGTTGCCATTTGGGAGTGCGGACCATTCGTATCCTATTAGCGGGGTGAATTTGCCAGGTATATAATGACCATCCGTGGTTGTTAGATATTTCGTCCAAACTTTCTTAATGACTCCTCCCATTACTTTTCTATCAGTAAGAACAGCAGGTAGATTCCCTTGAGTGAATCTGTTGATGAGATCTCTACCTGTTTGTGCGGCTTTTTTGCCTCCAGCTTGAAGGTTTTTCGACCATTCTTGGAGCATAGGTTCCTTCATCAATGCTGGGTTCTCATTCATGATCTCATTAATAAGGCCTATGCCTTCTGCATGATCTGCGACTACAAGAAAGTCAAGAGGTCTCTTCAACTGCACATGCAATCCTTCACTTTCTATACTTTCTCCTTTGGCAAAGCGATAGGCATCATCAGGGGTCAAACGCGCTCCGAATGAAAATGCATCTGGAGAATTTGTAGTGTGTAGGTGAGTATCTCCCCAGTAAAGATTGTTGTTGGGGTTTTGCTCTATAGATAAGGCTTGCTCATTTTTAGAACCTGATACAGAGGAATCAATATTCTTTGGCTGGTCAGCATTACAGCTCAGCAACAATAGTCCCAATAGGGGGATAGCAATAGTCTTGATATTCATTGATAGTGTTTTTCGTCTTAGCAATATAGAGAAAGAGATAGGTTTTGTACGTTCGCATACCATCTAAGTATTGGCGTATTTTTCGGAAGTGAAGGTGAGGGACCTGAGTATAGCGAGTCTTTTATTATCTTTCAAACGAATATGAAGCGCTATTTATAAATTATAGGCTTCAGGATTTTAAAATTTAGTCTTATGAATACACAAGTAATTACGTCGTTTTGGCAAGGTACCTTGCTTATTGGCTTGTTGTCTCTTTCCTCATGTTCACAAAACATTACCTATGATGTTCTTATAAACAATATTGAAGTATTCGATGGAGATGGGGATGAGTCATATCGAGGTAATGTCGCGATTAAAGACAATACAATCTATTTAAAGAACATTTCCCGAAAGACAAAAGCACTTAAGATTATAGATGGTAATGGACTTGCCATAGCTCCGGGGTTCATAGATGTACACGCGCATCTTGAACCAATTGAAATATTCCCACAAGCGGAGAGTGCAATCAGGATGGGATGCACTACGGCTTTAGGCGGTCCAGATGGAAGTTCTCCTGTTGATATGGGGAAGTATTTAGATACGCTTCAATCTATCGGAACAGGTATTAATGTTGCCTTTTTAGTGGGACACAATTCTGTAAGAATGGAGGTGATGGGATTAGAAAATCATCCTCCATCTAAGGAGGAAATAGAAGCAATGTCCAATCGCATCGAGGAAGCGATGAAAGATGGAGTATTTGGAATCTCTACTGGACTGAAATACTTGCCTGGTACCTGGGCGGAATTTGACGAAATAGTCACCCTTTCTAAGGTAGCTTCGAAATACGGAGGAATATATACTTCTCATTTGAGGGAAGAAGGATTAGGGCTATTCGCTGGCGTCCAAGAAGCAATAAATATCGCTGAGCAAGCCGATATTCCAGTTGTTCTAACGCATCATAAGGCTATCGGTTTACCAATGTGGGGGTCAAGCGATTCTACTTTAGCGATGGTGGTAAGTGCGCGCAAGAGGGGACTGGATGTCATGGTTGATCAGTATCCATATACTGCCAGTTATACGGGGTTAAGTGTATTGATTCCGCCATGGTCCATGGTAGGAGGGAAGTATGATAAATTTGCAGAGAGAGTAGCCGATCCTTTGCTAAGAGATAGTATTAAGAGAGGTATCATCTTCAATATTATGAATGATAGAGGAGGTGGAGATCTTAAGCGTATCCAGTTGGCAAAGTTTGATTGGAAGCCTGAATTAGAGGGGAAGACGCTATACGATTGGGCTGTAAAAGAAGGGTTGGAGCCAAATGCAGAAAATGGTGCTGATCTTATTATAGAAGCTCAATTACACAGAGGTGCCAGTGCGATATATCATGCCATCTCCCCGGAAGATGTTAAGAATATTATGGCAGGCCCGCATACCATGATTGCCTCTGACGGTAGAATCACAGAGTTCAAAAAAGGCTTCCCGCATCCACGAGTTTACGGTACCTTTCCAAGGGTGATCGGACATTATGCGAGAGACGAAGGGGTTTTACCTATGCATGTAGCTATACAAAAGATGACCAGTATGCCTGCAGATCGATTGGGTCTAAAAGATCGAGGGCGAATAGCAGATGGATTCAAAGCAGATCTTGTGATTTTCAATCCAATGACCATCATCGATAAGGCAACGTTTGAACAACCTCACCAATATCCAGAGGGGATAGAATATGTGATTATAAATGGAGAGTTCGTTTTGGAACAAGGGCAATTTAATGATTTAAGAAGTGGCGTGGTTTTAAGAGGCCCAGGATATGGAATGGAATAAGACAACTTTATGGTAAATAGCTATGTTCTTAATTCTTCTAAAGTGTAACAGTACATTTATGACATTGTAATTTTCTGTATATAATTTGTATGAAAGAAGAAAAAGTAGACATTCTAATTATAGGAGGTGGATTAACAGGGCTGACATTAGCGTATTTGTTAAGGGGAGAAGGGCTGAATATAAGAATCGTCGAAGCAAGAGATCGCTGGGGTGGAAGAATATATACGAAGAGGACTGAATCTGGACCTCCCCAAGAAATGGGTGCCACCTGGTTGGGAAAGAAGCATAGTGCTCTGAATAATTTATTAAAAGAATTAGATCTTACAATTTTTGAGCAAAATCTAAGTAATAAGGCTATTTATGAGGCTATATCTACATCCGCTCCTCAATTAGTCCAGTTACCTCCTAACAACGACCCTAGTTTTCGTATCGCCGATGGTACAGAGGCCATAATAGAGGCATTAAAGGCCTATTTGTTAGAAGATCAATTACATAAGGGAGAGCGAGTCTTGTCTATTGCTGAGAAAGGAGATCAACTTATGGTTAAGACAGATAGGACGATCATAGATGCATCTATTGTCGTTTCTACCTTACCTCCGTATTTGTTTGCCAAAACAATAAATATTAAGACGGATTTGCCCAAAGAAACACAGTCCATTATGGCTGCAACTCATACTTGGATGGGAGAATCTATAAAAGTAAGCTTGACATATCTTACTCCTTTTTGGAGAATAGCATATCTGAGTGGAACCATATTTAGTAATGTAGGGCCGATTTCGGAGATGTATGACCATTCTAATTATGAAGATGACTCTTATGCCCTTAAAGGGTTTTTCAATGGAGCATACTTTTCAATTTCGAAGGAAGAACGGCTAAATCTTGTATTGAATCAGTTGCGAAAGTATTATGGAGATTTGGCAGATAAATACATAAACTATGAGGAACAAGTCTGGCGAAATGAGCCATTGACTTTTGCTCCCTATGACTCGCACCTACTACCACATCAGAATAATGGACATGCTGTCTTCCGAAAAAATTATTTTAATGGGAAGCTATATATTGGTGGGGCAGAAACGGCGGATCATCATCCAGGATATATGGAGGGAGCTGTTAGAAGTGCGAATTTTATAGCTCAATCTATCATGGGTAGTAAATCATAAGATGAACAGAAATAGACGAATTGATCATATCGTATATGCGGTTCCTAACCTTGAAGATGCTATAGATGGCTTCGAAAAGGTTACTGGGGTGCGACCAATATTCGGAGGATATCATACTACCCAAGGAACAAAAAATGCATTAGTTAATCTTTCAAATGGTTGCTACTTGGAATTATTGGCAATTGATCATTCCAATAATTTTATAAGCGATAATCGTTGGATGGGAATAGATCTGATTACTGCGCCCAAAGTGACTCGGTGGGCGCTTAAGACAAAGGATATTCTAAAAGATAGTATTATTCTTCAGTCCCATAATTCCGAAATGGGACAAGTCAAAGGAGGCCAACGTAAGATGACAAATGGAAAAATTCTTAAATGGAAATTAGCAATGCCTCTTGCAAGCCCTGAAGTAGAGATCATTCCATTTATTACGGATTGGCAAGCCTCGGATACGCATCCTACTGACTCCTTGCCAGCTATCTGTCAATTAGTTCATCTGAAATTAACCCATCCCAAAGTTGATCTTATGCAAGGGCTGTTAGATGAGCTTGGTTATCATCTTACTATTGAAGATGGAAAAAATGTAAAGATTTCAATTAGTATCCAATGTCCTAATGGGATAGTAGAATTATAGCATCGATTGCTCCTGGTAATAGTCTATTAGCGACGAATAACTGATTTCGTCTGGGATTCTACCTTTGGAATTCAAACAGGCATTTCTACCTTTGAGATCTCAACAAATTGGATATAAAGATGCATATCATAGAAATATTATTAATAGTAGTTGCTACTTCAATTATATTCTTTAATAAGCCCCTAAAGAGTTTCTTTGGAAAGGATTACATATTGGCCTTCTTAGGTTTTTTAATAATTGTTCAATTATTATGGCAAGGATATAGGTGGCAGATGATACCAGCGTATGCACTTTTAGTGCTCGCCGTAATTTCTCTCCTACGGAACGCTCAAAAGAAATCTATTTTTTTAATTAGGATGGTAAGGGCTATTGGGATATTATTGATTCTTGGCCTGGCGATCTTACTACCGACTGTGTTGCCGGTTTTTCAATTCCCACGGACATCAGGTTCTTATTCTGTAGGGACAACGGATATCCAACTCAATTTGGAACGACCCGAAACTATAACCCAAGATCAGGACGATACAAGAAATCTAATGATCAAAACTTGGTATCCTTCAAACGAAGTCGGGAATAAAATGGACTCATATGTTGATCATGGAGGCAGACATGGCTTTGCGAAAAAGTATGGCCTTCCGCCTTCGATGTTGAACTACCTTGATCATGTGAAGACTACCGTCTACAGAGATGTAGCTATAGCTAATGAGCGCTTTCCTGTATTGGTTTTTTCCCATGGATATAATTCTAAAGCGAATGGATACAATGCACTTCTATCAGAGTTAGCAAGTCATGGATATATCATATTCGCGTTGAATCATACGTATGAGAGTACAGGGACAACTTTTGCAGATGGAAGCGAAGTTTATTTTGATCAAGATTATGCCCGACGCATTGATTCTGGAACGTTTCATATAATTGCACCATCGGTAGATGCTATAAATGAGGGAGTACCTTTCTCTGAGCGGCATACTATAGTTGCAAAAGGACTGACAGATTACTATGTAGGCGAAATGCAAGAACGATGGGCAGATGACATGGTTGATGTAATCAACGAACTTGAATTCTGGAATAGAAAAGGCCTCTTTAAAGGGACACTGGATATTTCAAAATTAGGTGTTTTTGGACATTCTCGAGGTGGAGGCGCAGCTGGTCTTACAATGCTTTATGACGATAGAGTACAAGTAGCGGCTAATGTGGATGGTGTCCAGTGGGGAGATGTAGTAGATACCACTTTTGCAAAACCATTTCTATTGCTAAGTTCTGATTGGCCGCCAGAACATCCGAACTTTAACGAACATGCTTATATTAATAAAAGTGAATCTTATTTCTACGATGCGACTCTGCGTCAATCAGCTCATAGTAATTTTATGGATATTCCATTTATGATTCCTATGCGGGCTATAAGCACTGCAGGGTCTATAGATCCAAACGTAGCTATTGAGGCATCGTGTGGATTACTTAGATCTTTTTTTGACAAGCACTTGAAGAATAACGAAGTAGATATTAAAGAAAGTATTTCGGAATTCCCACTTCTTGAATTAGATATATACCATAGAGGAGAAGCTCAATGAAAGATATTATGAAATCATATCAAGTTTGTCTAAACTATCAAATACTGGATCATTGGGAAAAGTTGTTTTAGCAATTTTTAGCGTTTTATAAAACTCAATATCATTCCGAAGTTGATAATAGCAAAGGATTTGATTATGATATGAATCTGCTTTTGAGCCAATAAGATCTATTGAATTTTGAAATTGATATATAGCTTTATTATACAGTCCCATATCATAGAACAATCCACCTAATTCATAAGGTAAGTCGTAAGGTTCATTAATATGAAAGTACATATTCCATACATGGCTCAGGCATTCTACTAATCTATTTCGTTCTTCAACCGTAATCGATTTCGAGACCTGTTTGATACGAGGCAGTAATTTGAGAAAGAAGGTAGAGTCATAATGGCTCATCCGTATTAAGGCGAGCAATTCTTGCATACTAAGATTCGCTACATTGGAATAAGCGAGTTTTTTTATACTCGTAAAATCATCAGGACCAAAGTCATTCACAAAATGCTCATAAGCTATCGAGGTATTAGAATATGATTCGCTATCTGATAAGAATAGAAAACATCCTAGTTCTAAATGAAAATTTGAAGAGGATGGAAAGAGCGCTTTCCCACCTTGACTTTCGCAATAACTTATATACGCATGATAATTCACCCATAGAGAAAAGCTTCCATGCCTGACCAACTCAGGAAGGCCTTTTTGATCGATATCATGTATTTTATGATATCCCTTGTCAAGAGATAGCAGCATTAAGCCTTGATTAGAAAACCTCTGTAGATTCTTCAGGCATTGTAAGCCCTTATGTGGGAAGAATAAATGCGTATCAAAAACTGTTTTTTTGTAGTCTTCTAAAATTTGATTGATTGCTGAATCATTGTAAAATGGAAAACTTGTTGGCTTCTTATGATATGTGAGTTGTAGATCTTTAATTATTGACGCCGGGTTTTGGTCTTTAGGATTTACATATGAGTGAAGAGCGACTTCATATTCCATTACAGTTTTATCTCTAATAAGAAAGAGGTCAGTCGGAATAGAATCAAAAAAGTAATTTGCGATAGCTATTATTGGTTGATCTAATTGTTGTGGGTTGATTTGTAGTTGAGAATGGCGTAATTGAATCTCTTCGCTTTGTAAGCCGTCGAAATATGCGATATCTAATTGCCCAGAATTAATATATTTTTGAAATTGAGGATGGTTTTGGAAGAACGTAATATTTTCTTCTCCTATGTCACTTAGAACATAGCAATAGGGTGGGATCGTGATATTATTGGAAGAGACTATTTTATCCAAATGCTTCAGAATATGATAGGCTAAGCGACCTTGGCCTGCCCCCAACTCGAGAATATAAACACATTCAGAGGTATTACCATGAGATGCAAGATCTTTTAGAAAAGCGAAAATGAGTTCGGCATATGTCTTTCCGACAACGGAATTGCTCG
Organism: Saprospiraceae bacterium; assembly: GCA_047634015.1. GTDB lineage: Bacteria > Bacteroidota > Bacteroidia > Chitinophagales > Saprospiraceae > JAJRXG01. The sequence continues at coordinate 13,112 of JBLIDB010000003.1, read as the reverse complement.
TAAGATGATGAGGTACTCCAAGGTCGCTCCAAGCATCTATTCCATTTTGTTGATAGAAGTCCCTGTTAAGCTGCCAAAATAGACTTTCAGAGAAGGGTTTAGAGGATTCTATTTGATAGTATTCCTGACTCATTGTTTAGCTCTTGTTAGTAAATGATTAGGCCATCCCCAACTTTGCGAGTCTATACAATAAAGAAATCTGTAGAAACCGACGAATTTAAATGCGCCGCAAAGGTACCCTTTTTACTTCCGGTGCATTAAAAGGATCTCTGGGGTTCAACTTTCTTGAAATAGCTTATATGAAAAATAGGTGGTAATAGTCTATGTTCTTGTGAATTTGAAGTGATATTACTATAGATGAATGAGAGAGATTTAAGACTCAGAAAGGAATTTAGTGATATTGAGAACTGCTTAATATTTCTATTGAAACGGTGAGTTGTTAATTTTGGAAAAGGAAATACGCTGACGCAAAAGTCTGTCAGATATAGTAGCTTTTTATTATTTTATCGGGTCTATGTGGGAATGATTGTTGAAAACTACGGAAAATAGTAAATTTATAGCTTATCATTATCCATGAGGAAACATAGAGTACCATCATTAAGATCCATTTTTAATACATTAGGCAATCTGAGTTTATTGCTAATTGTGTTAATCGCATTCTATAGTTGTGATTCAGATACAATAGAAGGAAGCTATAGATATGAATTATTCTTTGAAGAAGATGAGAGACCTTCAGCTGGAACAATGTACATTGAAAAGAAAGCTGGAGTCCATATAGTAAGTTTAGTATCATTCGAAAGAGGAACTGATGTGCTTGAGGATGTTACCATTTCTGGAAGTTCGCTAAACGGAAGTTTTGAAAAGTGGGGGAAGAAACTTCAATTAGAAGGACAGTTTACTGGAAACACATTTGCAGGATTTATTTTAATGGATAAGCGAGAGCGGCGATTCTCTGCAAATATGTTATCCGAAGAGACAGTTTCGATTGATCGATCTCATATTAATTATATGCTGCCAGATAATGACCTCCAAGAAACAGAACTGAATATTGACCATGCAGGTCTCATATCTGATTTGGATAAGAACTCTTTTAATAAAGGGCGTAAAATTTATAATTCTAACTGCATTAACTGTCATGGTAATGCCGAGCTTGAAGGTTCTATTCCGCTTTCTTTAAAATTTTGGCAGGATCCATTCAAGGCAGGATCAGATCCTTATTCTATGTATCAGTCGATTACTCGCGGATATGCTACAATGCCACCTCAACTTACTTTATCCCCTCGTGAGAAGTATGACGTTATAACTTTTATCCGAGAGGAATATGTCAAAGAGGATAACAAGAATCAATATTTTCAAATTTCTCCTGGGTATTTGAAAGGACTTCCCAAAGGAAGCTCTAAAGGTCCCACACCTCAACCTCATCATCCGTGGAAGGACCAAGATTATGGCAATTTTTTCATAAACACCTACGAGTTGGTTGATGAAGAAACTGGTATCGAACGATATCATTCTCCAGGACCTTCACCGTTTGCGGATGAAGATTATTCTAAAAACAACTTCGCTTATAAAGGTATTGCTGTAAGATTAGATTTAGGTGAAGGTGGGGTGGCAAAAGGAAATGCTTGGATGATCTTTGATCATGATCTGATGCGCGTTGCGGGTGGATGGACAGGAGAAGGGTTCATTGACTGGAGCGCGATCTTATTAAATGATCGTCATGAGACTTATCCTAGAACTATTGGCAAACTGCATTTTGAAACTCCTGTTGGACCTGGTTGGGCCAATCCTATAACGGGGGATTTCGATGATCCGAGATTTACAGCACGTGATGGTAGACAATTTGGTCCATTGCCAAAGAAATGGGCAAATTATAAAGGACTCTATCATCATGGTGATCATGTGATTGTTTCTTATACTGTAGGAAGGGCAGAGATATTGGAAAGGATGGGTATGGAGCAAAAAGATTCAAATATCTTATTTACAAGAACACTCAATATCGCTCCATCTAATGATCAACTTTTATTACGGGTAGCGCCAGTAGGAAATCAAGTACGCTTATCTGGTATTGGCGCCAGTCTAATAGAGAAGGATGGCTACGTTATGATGCGAGTAAATAAAAATCAAAGAGCGAATTTGAAATTGTTCATTGGAGATAGGAGCTTGTCTGGTATAGATGATATTGTTAAAGATTCCGCACTTCCAGAAATTCTTAAAAAGTATACTTATGGCGGACCTCAACATTATCCTAAGCTAATTTCAACGCCCATTATAAAAGGAAATGAAAAAGGAGCTTTCGCGGTTGATCAATTATCTCCACCCTATAAGAACCCTTGGAATTGTAGAATGAAATTAAGTGGAATTGATTTTTATAAAGATTCGAACAAAGCTGCTGTATGCACAACAGATGGAGATGTCTTTGAAATCAATGGCCTGTCGGATACAGTAGAAAGCCTGACATGGAAAAGGATTGCTTCCGGATTATTTCAGCCATTGGGGCTTAAGATCCTAAATGATAAGGTATTTGTGATTTGTCGAGACCAGTTAGTGAAATTACAGGATTTAAACGGTGACGGTGAGACAGATTTTTATGAGAGTTTTAATCATGATCATCAGGTAACGGACCATTTTCATGAATTCGCAATGGGATTACAAGCGGATAAGTCTGGAAATCTCTATTATGCGAAGAGTGGCCGTCATGCCAGAGAGGCATTAATTCCTCAGCATGGCACCTTAATTAAAGTAAGTGCAGATGGCTCGCGATCCGACATAATTGCATCTGGATTCAGAGCTGCTAACGGTGTATGTATAAATCCGGATGGGAGTTTTTTAGTTACAGATCAGCAGGGTTATTGGAATCCAATGAATCGGATAAACTGGATTGATGTAGATGGGCAAAGTAAATTTTATGGAAATATGTGGGGCTATGGGCCCCCGGCGGATTCTACCAGAGCAGGAATGGAAGAACCTATGGTTTGGGTAGATATGGAGTTTGATCGATCTCCGTCGGAACTTCTATGGGTAGACTCAGATAAGTGGGGACCGCTTAAGGGTGGACTTCTTAGCTTCTCCTACGGATATGGCAAAATCCAATTGGTTTTACATGAAGAAATCGATGGTCAGAAGCAGGGAGGAGTCATTGATCTTCCAGGAATGAAATTCTATACAGGAGTAATGAGAGGTAGATTTCATCCTAGTGATGGTCAAATGTATTTATGTGGGATGGAAGCATGGAGTACTTCCCAGAATATGCGAACTGGGGATCTTTATAGGATTAGGTATACAGGTCAACCGCTTTCTGTTCCTATAGGACTTGAGATGGATGAAGAAGGTGTAATCTTGACTTTTGCAGAAGTTTTAAATGTTACCCAGGCAAAAAAAATAAATAATTACCAAATCAGTACTTGGGATTTGTTGAGAAGTAAGAAGTATGGGTCTGATCGCCATAACGTAAGCGAGTTGAATATTTCTCGTGTGAAACTATTCGGAAAAGGGAAGAAGGTTAAATTATTTCTACCCGAGATTAAACCTGTAGACGTAATGACTATATCTTATGATCTTACCAATGAGGATGGAATTGAGATGAAAGGTACTGTTCAGAATACGATCCATAATCTGGGTAAACGTCTTGAATTACAGTAAATTCGGCATAGCTGTAACTACACTATAATTGAGGGGTTGGAGGGAATGGCTGCTTGGTCTATAAAAATAGCGTAAATTATAAAGGGTTACTTTGGGGTTCAATAATTCGATTTTCTATAACGCATTGCATCCATTTTATAGCTTCTTTGAAATATGTTTAAGCGATACTTGAAATACTTATTGGTCTTAAGTATAGCATTGGGTGTTGGGTTATTTGGATTACTATTTAGCCATAATATGAATGTTAATGATGCCGGATTAAGTCTTTTAGGATGGGTAAAGAAGGCCAAAGGGAATGCAGTTGATGTTGAAGAAGTATATCAAGTCTATAGTAGTCCTATTGATCATAGTTTATGGACTGTTCTATTACAGGAGCATGTTGACGAATCCGGAGATGTTGATTACGAAGGGTTCCTAAAAGAAAAATCGAGATTAGAGGATTACTTAAAATTAATCAGTGAGCATCCGCCCAGTAAGACTTGGTCGGATGAAGTGGAACTTGCTTATTGGATCAATGCCTATAATGCCTTTACAATCAAGTTAATACTGAATCATTATCCATTGGAAAGTATTAAAGATATCAGTGATGGACTACCTATGATTAATTCCCCATGGGATATTAAGTTTTTTAATATTGGTGATATTCCTTTTGATCTGAATACAATAGAACATGATATATTAAGGAAGCGATTCAATGAACCACGGATACATTTCGCTATTAACTGTGCCTCGATTTCTTGCCCTGTTTTATTAAATGTGGCGTATGAAAGCGAACACTTAGATCGTCAACTTGAAGAACAGACGGCAGGATTTATTAATGACAGCTCTAAAAACATGATAACAGAGGATGTTATGCGCCTATCGTTACTATTCTCTTGGTTCAAATCAGACTTTACTAAGGAAGAAGGTTTATTTTCTTTCTTGCAAAAGTATAGAGCTAATTTGAAGTTGAAGAACCAAATTGAGTACATGGACTATAACTGGGGATTGAATATAAAGAGGTAGCATTTAGTAAATGGTTTTCCCAATTGCCTTACATCGTGAGTTCCCAAAATACCTTATGTCCATTGTCATCGTATTTCAATAAGATCAGTGTATTAAGAGATTCGATTATTTTCGATTTCGAATTGCCGTATTTTTGGCGCTTGGCTATACCCATTAATTATGACAGACATTTCTAAATTGGATGACGTCAAGCATTTGGTTGATACTTTTTATACTAAAGTGAGACAAGATGATTTACTTGGAGATATATTTAATACTGTAATTGAGGACCGCTGGCCCGTGCATTTAGAGAAAATGTATAGCTTTTGGCAGACTGTTCTCCTATCGGAATATACTTACAAAGGGAGCCCTTTTGCACCTCACGCAAAGTTGCCTGTAGAAAAGGCTCATTTTGATAGATGGAAGATGTTGTTCTGCGCTGCCATTGACGCTTCCTTTGTAGGTCCTAAGGCCGACGAAGCGAAATGGCGAGCTGATAAAATGGGGAGATGTTTCTCATGAAAATTAATTATTATAGAAATAATAGCGCTAAGCCAATAATGTGATTTGAAAGATGCGCCTATCAGATACGAGAAAAATAGATATAAGCGATATATGCATACGATGAGAAGATGAGTCTGACTATGTGCGGGTTGAAGGTCTGGGAAGGAAGGCTTTTGTAGATATGAAATATAGCGATCATTCAGAACACAAACTGGTTCGGAAGCTACGACGTTCAAAAGCCTATATTCCTGACTTGTCTTTAATTGCACAATACAGAGGTCAAATTATTGGTCATATTCTAATTTCTAAAATTGAAGTTGTGGATCTTGAGCAATCTTTCGAAGGGCTTTCATTGGCCCCAATTTCTGTATCGCCAGAATATCAAAATAATGGAATTGGAACACAACTCATTGTACGAGTTCATGAAGTTGCTAATACTTTGGGATACGGTTTTATAGTTCTCATTGGTCATAAAGAGTATTATCAAAGATTGGGATACCAGGAAGCAAAGCATATTGGTGTAGAGTTTCCATTTGAAGCCCCTTCAGAGCATTGCATGATATTGGAGCTCAATAGTGGCAACCTTCCTGAAATTCAAGGAACTGTAAAGTATCCTAAAGAATTCTTTGAATAAAGTAGTTCTCTAGGAGTATAATGGCGCTCGGCACGGAGATCATGATCGTTGGTTGGTCCACTGAAATCCTTTAGGGATTCAGAAATACTTGAGGCACATTTGAAGCTTTTTTCGTAATCATGTTGCACATAAGTAGGTGTCTGTAGCCCAGAGCGGGTAAATTAGTCTATTCATTCTTGTCAACTAGTTTGGTTGTCAAAGTAAAGAAGAGCAGTAGCGGTGATGACTGACTTGAAGATAAGCTACAATGAAGCCGATACATATAGCCTGTCAATCAGCTCTTGGTAAGGCATAAGATATCAGGCTAAAAAAGTCCATTACAATTCGTCTTGAAGAATAGTAATGGATTCATTCTTAATGCACTTTATTCTTTGAGCTGCTTATGCAGTTCAATTTATGGCTATGCAAATACCAGCTTATCTAGATAAGCTGCTCCTGCTTTTGCACTTTTAAGTGGAGTAGAATTATCATATCTCTCTTGTTCGAGGATGTAATATTTCATTCCCATTTCTTCTGCGACTTTCAGAATCTTAGGATAGTCTATGATTCCTGTCCCAAGATCACAAGATGCAGAGTGCTCATCACCAGCATTCTTCATTCTATCTTTTACATGGCAGAGTCTAAATCGATTAGGATATTTCTTGAGGTATTCGATTGGATCCGCTCCTCCTGTTACCACCCAATATATGTCCATCTCATGGTCTACTAATTCAGGATCTGTGTTCTCCATCATAAAGTCATGCGGAATCATTCCTGAGAATGCTTTAAATGAATAAGCATGATTGTGATAAGCAAATCGGATTCCATTTTTGCGACATATTTCACCACATGCATTGAATCGATCAGTGACGTTCTTCCATGCATCAACGCTTTTTTGAGGGCCTATATATGGGCAAATGAGATATTTCATGCCTATTTCCGCTGCTTGTCCTGCTTTCTCTTCGAAGTTCTTATTTATATCGACATGGCTTGAGATCATTTGCATTCCTAAGCCATCCAGATATGATTTGAACCCCTTATGTCCCATATTCCAGAACATTCCTTGCGGTCCGTCATACCCTTCTATTTGTTTGAATCCGTATGTAGATATTTCTTTCAGAGTACCTTTAGGATCATTCGGGATAATGTCTCTCAATGTATACAACTGGATGCCATAAGCATCAATACTTGCATTTTTACTGTTTGACATTCCTGCTGCGCTTTTGCATGCATATTGAGGTGCCACTAGTGATCCAGCCGCCACGGTGCCCGCCCATTGCAAGAAATTCCTTCGTTCCATTTTCATTCTAATATTTTCTAGTACGGTCTAAAAGTAGCAAAACATAAATAATTTATCTTATCGTGACGTATTATTTCAACTACTCAGTGAGGATTGGACCCTTAGCCGTGTCTAAGAATGGCTATTCTCCTTGTCTTCCCTTACATAGGAAATGTACCTTTGATATGAAATATATTTCCATATGAAGATTGGTATTATAAGAGAGGGTAAGATTCCGTCAGATAGTAGAGTAGTTTTAGGGCCTGAGCAATGTCGGAGACTTATAGGTCAAGGAGTAGATCTTGTTGTTCAAAAGTCTAATGTGAGATGTTTTACGGATGAGGAGTATCATAATGCAGGTGTTCCTTTAGTTACAGAACTAATTGATCGGGATATTCTACTGGGAGTAAAAGAAGTACCTATAGAAATGTTGGTGGATGGAAAGAAATATTTCTTCTTCTCTCATACGATAAAACAACAAGCTTATAATCAACCCTTGCTAAGGGCCGTAATCGATAAGAAGATAACACTACTTGATTACGAGGTGTTGACAGATGAAAGAGGCGCTCGCGTAATTGCTTTTGGAAAGTTTGCTGGAATGGTGGGCGCGCATAATGCACTATGGACTTATGGAAGGCGTACGGGGGATTTCATTCTGTCAAGAATGCATGAATTTTTTAATTACGATGCTGCTAAAAAACAATATGCCAAACTTTCAATACCGAATATCAAAATAGTGCTAACGGGTACAGGAAGAGTGGCTAATGGTGCGGCACAGGTATTGCGAGACATGGGGATTGAAAAAGTTCGACCTATAGATTATGTTACCAAGAAATATGAAAAACCTGTCTTTACTCAATTGCATAGTTTTTATTATGCGAAACGAAAGGATGGAAAAGAGTTTGACGGTGTTCAAGATTTCTATAATAATCCGGCTGACTATGAATCTGATTTTGATCACTTCCTTCCTATGACGGACATTATGATCAATGGTATCTACTGGGATAACAATGCACCTGTTTTTTTCACAACAGAGCAGATGAAGAAAAAGGACTTTGGAATAAAAGTGATTTCTGATGTAACCTGTGATATCGCACCCGTAAGTTCAATTCCCTCAACACTAAGAGCAAGTACTATTCCTGATCCTGTATTTGGATTCGATCCATTGACAGGAAAGGAAGTCCCACCATTTACTTCTAATACCGTAGATATGATGACAATAGATAATCTACCAAATGAAATGCCTCGCGATGCATCTATGGCATTCGGAGAAATGTTTATAGGGCATGTATTACCTGAGTTAAAATTAGAAGAGAGTCAAATGCTAAATCTTGCTACGATAACGGTCAATGGTCAACTTGGTCCGCATTTTCAATATTTGAAAGAGTACTTGGAGGGGAAGTAAATACTTCAACTTTTGACATCTGTCATTATAAAATATGTTGCTCTAAGTAATACTTTGCATCTTCTTAGGACTTCTTAACAATCAAACTCCCAATAGAATATCCAGCACCAAAGGAACAAATTACGCCCAAATCCCCAGTGCTGAGATCTTTATGATGTCTATGGAATGCTATTAGTGAACCCGCTGAAGCGGTATTAGCAAATTCATCCAATACAATAGGTGCTTCTTCTTCTGAAGGCTGACGGTCCAACAATAATGAACAGATAAGTTTATTCATATTGATATTTGCTTGGTGTAACCACCATCGTTTTATATCATCTATCGATAATGATACATCAGATAGATGTTCGGCAATATGTTTGGCAGCAAGAGGGCATACTTCTTTATAAACCGTTCGTCCATTCTGTGAGAAATACTGATCGTCGTCTAATGGATCAGCATCATTACAATTCAAAACATAACCAAAGTTAGAACGTATATTATTGGAATATTGGGTGAGCGCTTTAGTGCTGAGAATTTCATACGTATCACTACTTGTAACCGTTTCTTCTCCTTCTACAATAGAGGCCATAGATACATCCCCAAAAATGAAGTGGCTATCACGATCTTTATAATTTACTTGAGGAGAAGTAAGTTCTGGGTTTATCACAAGTACGCACTTTGCCGTTCCCGCTTTTATCATTTCATAAGCTCTCTGTAAGGCGAAAGTTGCTGCAGAACATGCTACTAACATATCAAATCCAAATCCATTAATGCCAAGCGCAGACTGCACTTCGATAGCTATGGCAGGATAGGAGCGTTGGGTATAAGCGCAAGATACTATGACAGCATCTATATCTTTTGCTTCTTTCTGTGCTGCTGCCATTGCCTCTTTCGCTGAAGCGATTGCCATCTCTGCCTGATCTGATATTTCATCAGGATTTCTCTTAGGAATAGAGGGGCGCATGCGTTTAAGATCGAGGACTCCTTCCTTCTGGTAGATATATCGTTGCTTAATTCCTGAGGCCTTTTCAATGAATGCTGCCGAGGAATGTGGTTTTGCGATTACCGTTCCTGATTCTATTTCAGTGCTATGAGAAGCATTGAATTCGTCAGCGTGCTCATTGTAGCAAGCTACAAGTTCTTCATTACTTAGAGTGTATTTTGGCGTGAAAAGCCCTGTTCCACTAATTACTACCTTCATACTCATTTACTTTTTGCTAATAAAGTTCGACGAATATATTCAATATTAGCGTGACCCTGAGTTTAGCGCTATAGTTCGAGTTTTATATTCAAATGGATATGGACTTAGGATACAATCAAAGGAGGTGTACTAAGATCAAATATTAGATCTTACCATTCACGGGCGCTAATTTATCTTTTGGCGATATCAATCTAAAAATCGATCTTTCAAGCTTGTTAGTTTACGGTTGATCAAGGAAAAAGGTAGAATATGAAAGAAAACCATTTTGATGTGCTCATTATCGGTGCTGGAATCTCTGGCATAAGCGCTGCTTACTATCTTCAGACGGATAGTCCAAATAAGAATTATAAGATTCTTGAGGGTCGCGGACGGCTTGGTGGAACATGGGATTTATTTAAGTATCCTGGTATAAGGTCTGATTCTGACATGTATACTTTAGGATTTGCGTTCAAGCCCTGGATCGATCCCAAAGCGATCGCAGATGGACCGTCCATATTGAGATATTTAGATGAGACGGTAGCGGAATTTGGTATCGATCAGCACATAGAGTATAATTGTTCTGTTACAAGTGCATCGTGGGATTCAAGAACTTCTCTATGGACATTGGAAGTTATCGATGGGGTCAAAGATATTATTATGCAATACACCTGTAACTTCATCTCAATGTGTGCGGGTTACTATAATTATGATAAGGGTTATACTCCTGATTTTCCCAATATGGATAAGTATCAAGGGGTATTAATTCATCCTCAGATATGGCCACAGGATATCGATTATACGGATAAGAATGTTGTTGTGATAGGGAGCGGAGCAACTGCTGTAACATTGATTCCAGAGCTGGCAAAAAAGGCGACTCATGTTACCATGCTTCAACGGTCCCCAACTTATATAGCCAGTGGTCCCGATGAAGATAAAATTGCAAATTGGATGAATCGTTGGTTGCCTTCAAAGTTGGCATATTCAATTTCGAGATGGCGTAAAATACTATTTCAACGTTTTTCATATGCAATAGCGCGTAAGTATCCCAAGACGATGAAAAGGTTACTTATAAAAGGCGTAAAAAAAGAACTTGGTGAGGGATATGATATTGAGAAGAACTTCACTCCTAATTATAATCCTTGGGATCAGCGGATTTGTTTAGTTCCAAATGGAGATTTATTTGAAGCGATAAAGGATGGAAGCGCAACTGTAGTTACAGATCATATTGAGTCATTTACTGATAAAGGTATAACTCTAAAATCCGGAGATGAATTAGAATGTGATATAATTGTTTCTGCTACGGGATTAGAGCTCAAGTTCATGGGAGGTATTGATTTTTATATTGACGGAGTACTAGTTGATTTTTCAGAAACAGTTTCATACAAGAGTTTAATGTTTAGCAATGTTCCTAATTTATCTCTGGCATTTGGATATACGAATGCCTCATGGACATTGAAATGTGATCTTTCTAATCAATATGTATGTCGATTGCTGAATCATATGGATGCTCACGGTTTTACTGAAGCATGTCCTCGTCAGAACGACCCAACATTGGAGATGGCCCCTTGGCTGGACTTTACATCGGGGTATATCGTGAGATATATCGATAATTTGCCAAAAGTTGGAAATAAAGGACCGTGGCAGTTACAGCATAACTACTTGCACGATCGAAAGATGATAATAAAGGGGAAGGTAGATGACGGATATATGGAGTTTAGTTGAAAGTCAATGGAATTTAATCCAACATTTTAACAACTTATCTTAATTCTTGACCCAACTTATTAGATCTCTATTTCGTAATTACTAAAAAGAAACAGAGATTATGTATCGTATAGCCCTCTTCATTGTAATTATTTTAGGAATACTGTCCTGCGAAGACAAGATGGATTGTGAGACTGAATTTGATACACCTTTTGTTGCTGAGGTAGGAGAGGAGTATTGCTTTCCAGATGGCGCGGTACTATTGATTTCAGAATTTAGTACGAGTTATTGTCCCTGTAATGCCAGTTGTGTATGGCAGGGCGAGACAGTAGTATTAGGAAGTTGGATCGATGCTTCGGGAAACGCAACCGCGCTTATGATTCATGAGGTATTGAAGGATCAAAACCTTCCATGGATACAGATTCATGATATTGGTCTAAATGAAGCTTGCGAACCCACCGTGCAAACATTAGAATTGATCATAACTGATCCAAATGAAGTGCTGCAATGTGATGAATTAGTTCAAATAAATGATGTGGCCTACGAAAAAGGCCCTAAGGACTTTATAAATATTGTTGATGCATCTCTTGAAGGTGATTGTTTAACTATCTTTTATTCTGCATCAGGCTGCAGTGGGGATAGTTGGGAAGTGAACTTATATGACTCAGGAGCCGTCGCAGAATCAGAACCTGAGCAAAGATATCTCAGACTTTCTATGATGAATCCAGAAGCCTGTCTTGCTGTGTTTACAAAAGAACGATCCTTTGATATTTCAGATTTGCAGATTGAGAATAATGGAGTTCTGATTCTGAATCTTCTTGATTCTGAAGAGAGTCTTCGATACAAGTATTAGAGTAGACTTTGATACTCTGAATTACATGCCATTATGATTTTGAAGCTTTGGAGAGAGTTTCTTACATCATTTTTATACGCAACTCCTTCAGTTAGAGAAGCCACAATTATGTTTAGGTTTCTATTTGTTATCGAGTTATTATCGTAAGCTTTTCAGGCGGTTAAAAGTCTAAATGTTTATGGAGTATCTTTTAGTGCAGAGGTAGGAGAGAAATATTGCTTTTTAGATGGTTCGACTTTACTGTTAACCGGAATTAATAGCAGTATCTATTGTCCTTCTTTGGATATTGTCAATGGCCAGAAGAAGGTTTAATAGAAGGAACTTGGACAGAACCCATGGAAATACGAATACGACAAGAATCCTTGAATTGCTTATCAATCACAATGCCATTTGGGTTAAAATGTCCAATACTATTTTGGATGATGCTGGTGCCTAAAACTCTTCTATATAATTAAAGATTCATGATGCGACATACAGAAGTTTTAGTAGTAGATGTCGTACAAATCAGTTCGAAAGACTAGTAGAGTGTTGCAAAGGGGGGCCTACTATATCTATGCAGCTTCAATATGAGGTGATTGTCTCACGATTTCTTATGGGATCTCTGGATGTAATGGAGATCATTGGGGTGCCAATTTATACCATAACGGAGAATATACAGAGACTGATACTAAGCAAAGATTCCTTAGATTATCTATAGAAATTTCAGAGGAGTGCGATGCAATTATAACTAAAGAACATTCCTTTGATATTCCTAATCTTAAAGTAAACAATATTGGAAGCCTAACATTGAATCTTTTTGGAGAGTGACGCTGTCTTGTGCTATAATTATTGAAGATGTCAATTCAACATACTGGACTAATACATATCTAACACACTTGGTGATATTCCAAACCTCTTTTTGAATTTATTAGAGAAGTAATAGAGACTTTCTACACCGATCTTATACCGATCTTAATTAATGGTGCTGAATTT
>JBLIDB010000002.1:0-59193 GCA_047634015.1 Saprospiraceae bacterium | reverse complement strand
TTTACTGTACTTCCTTCGAATTTTTGACATATTGATAAATTTAGTGGTTTATTTAAAACCTAACTTATCTTACTGTCCACTATTCTGGGGAGTTCCATGTCTTAACCTTGATACGCTTGATTTACTTAATTCCTTGATTTTCGATATTCATGATCTCCATTAAGGCAATTCATTACAATCATGTCATCATGTAAAATCCTTTTAATCAAGGTTTAGACGTTTTGATTCTTTTTATTGTATCAAAATCCGTCCTTTGCCATTCCCCCCCTTAATCGCTAATTCTTACACTTCTCCTCATGGTCTGAATCACGGATTATACGGATTGGATGATTTAACTGATAAGAAGATCAAAGTATTTGCTTAGTGTTTTCTCCGAAGCTTCTACGAAGTAGAATCGTTCTACATGGCAACAAAATCAATGGAAACAACGTAGTCATTAGCTATTAGGCCTAAATCCCTCTCAGTGCCTTTACTTATTTTCTGCGAAGCTTCTACGAAGTTTTACAGAAACGTCTTCAATAATTGCTTCACATCATTACCCCCTTTCTTCTCTATAATCTGAGGCTTAGGAAATCCAACTCCCCTACAAGTTTCGTAGATCTTCAAAGGTCTCCGGCCTAAGCATCATTATAATCAGCTTTAAAGAAAGTATCTACAATAATTGGATTAGGGGCCGTTGTTCTAAGCTAACCTCCCTGTTCTTAAGACACTTCATGTACCTTCGTTTCTCAATTAGAACGAAGTAGAGGATATATGACAAGTCGAATGAATAAGAAAGTTGTGATGGTTATATATATTATCCTAAGCATGATTGCTGCATCATGCGGACAAGAGGAGGTGCTAACCCCTAACATGCCAAATACGCCTGATGAACCAGCGGTAGAGATCGAAAATGTGATCGAAGGAACAATCCGAGATATCTCGTCTATGGACTTAGTATCAGAGATGGGTATAGGATGGAATCTCGGGAATAGCTTCGATGTGAGAGCTGCAGATAAGACGGATTGGGGTAATCCACTGCCTACAAGTACGCACATAGCAGCTGTGAAAGCCATGGGATTTGAGACCCTTCGGATTCCTATCACATGGAACTTTAATCAGCAGGCCAATGCGCCTTACACAATTGAAGCTCCCTACTTAGGCAGAATTCAGCTCATCGTCAATGAGGCACTAAAGAATGATATGCATGTCATCATTAATACCCATCATGATGATTGGATCATACCTACTACAGCGAATTCCATTATAGTGAAAGACAGGTTGTCGAGCCTTTGGACACAAGTTGCTACACACTTTCAGGAATATGGGGATCATTTGATATTTGAAGTGATGAATGAACCTCGACTCAGAGATTCTCCTGAAGAATGGAATGGTGGGACTCAAGAAGGAAGAGATGTCATCAATGAGTATCATAAAGCAGGTGTTGATGCGATTAGAAATACTGGCGGTAACAATAGCAAAAGACACTTAATGATATCGACCTATGCTGCAAGCACTTCACCCAATGCTATGCGGGACTTGGTGATACCTAATGACGATCCTAATATCATCATATCTGTTCATAGTTACTTTCCTTGGTCATTCGCTGGTAAAAAAGATGGGCCTAATATCTGGGGTTCTGATGAAGAGAAGGCCACATTAGATAATGAGTTGGATAAGATCAGAGATCGGTGGATTGTAGGAGAGAATCGTCCAGTGATATTAGGTGAATGGGGAAGTACTGATAAGAACAATTTAAGCGCCAGAACAGCATACGCGGCATACTATGCAAGTGCAGCTGTAGAAAGAGGAATACTTCCTATCATCTGGGATGATGGCGGCAACTTTGGTCTTTATAATAGAAACACGAACTCATGGAAGTATCCTGGGATAGCAGAAGCGGTGGTGGCAGCGGCTAAATAGAAAATTATAATTTTCGTATTATTCTATCAAGGATAGAATTCAAAAACTAACTTTGATAAGAAATAAATGATCTAATAGTTATCCTTTGAGAAAATCGATGTGAATTCTTTGTCTCTAATAATTAGCATGTCACTCATGAATATATCTATAAACAAGCACTTTCATCTTCCTCGACTTTCCATCATTTCTTTAGTCACTTTGCTAAGCTTTCAAGTCTCAGCTCAGAATACTTGGACAGGTACAGCATCTGGTTTCTGGTTTGACGCAGCTAATTGGTCAGGAGGTATTCCTTCTACTACAGATGACATGGCGATACCCATAACGACTAATGCACCTATCATCATGAATGGCACAGCCATGGCAAAATCACTCACTGTCAATGATGGTGCATCTCTAACAATCAATGGACCAGCAACATTAATTATAGATGACTTCACATTAAAGCTAAGGACAGAGTATGGTTCCATCTCAACATTAACTGTTGTGACACAGGGTATTTTTGCTATCTGGTGGGATCCAGCATTTGATCATGCCGCTGATGCCCATATACTATTCCAAAGGTTGAGTGACATGAGAGAAGATTGTTTGAATAATTTAAATATGCAAGACCCCCCTAACCCGGCCGCCGGATACTTCTATAATATTTATATACATCATGGTGCCAATGATCAATTTCCAGCGGGATGGGGGAATGGACAAGGAACGGACATGTTCGCCCAACCATTTTTAACGCTTCCTACAGACATCGTTTTGGATTTTACTAACACACTTCACGAAGGCTTCCATGTCTTTCAATATTCATCAAACAGTCCAGGATTCGCATATGCTGGAGACTCACAGTGGTATACAGAATCAGCAGCGCAATGGTATGCATCTATTAAGAATCCTACTGATGATTATTTATTTCGAGAATCTGCTGCCAAAGCACAGAATCCACAATTAGCCCTATGGCATTCTTTTAGTAATAGTGCTCCTGGAGATCCTATTGATTGGTTATACGAGGTTCAACAATATGGGCTTCAGTCTTATTTCTTCTTCCTAAGTAATACCAAAGGTGTAAACCCAAGCACATTCGCAGAAGGATTTTATAACAACACTACTATAAGTCCTCAAGAATTTCTTTATCATGAAATTGGAGGTACTCTTTTGAGAGGATATTTTACTGATTGGGCCGCTCATA
This sequence comes from Saprospiraceae bacterium, assembly GCA_047634015.1. Taxonomy (GTDB): domain Bacteria; phylum Bacteroidota; class Bacteroidia; order Chitinophagales; family Saprospiraceae; genus JAJRXG01. Next base: position 56,111 of record JBLIDB010000002.1, on the reverse strand, counting down.
ATACTGGGGGATTTGATTATCTGACTCCCATTCAAGTAGCTATATCCCTCAATGAAATTGTACCTTTTGCTAATGCGAATCCTCAATATCTTCATCCATTTGCATTAGAACTCACTGACCAAGGTACAAATTCCACATTCAGCCCACAAGTGGGATTCAAGCCTCGTGGATGGGGTTACAATGTGATCAAAATAAATAATTCTCAAGCCGCCACTTACACCTTCAATCTCAATGGCGACAGTAATGGATCTGAGGGGGCTGTTTCACATTTCGAAGCTCGTCTGGTTATCAAATCTTCTAATGAAAATGCATATGATTCTGTCACAATGACTAATGCAACAGATGGAAGTATTACCAAGACGCTTACCGTGAATGATACAGAATTGTACTTAGTTATTGCTGCTGTACCTGAACATTGGTCATCTAATCAGACTTACAGTTATAGTCTTGACATCACGAAGCAATAATTCTAATTCAGATTCAAAAAGTCTGGTAGGGCAATTATAATGCAACCCTATTTAAAATTCATAAACTCACTTTTAAGCACAAGCTCTTCCATTTTTTTAATCCATCTAAATCCGTGATTCAGACACCTTTCTATTATATAATTACATTGCCGTAACCACAGCTACCCATTCCAATTTTCCAGGAGCCGACAATTGAATTGTCCCCCCTCCCTTTATCTCATCATGTGATATCATTTTTCCATTCCTAACGTCAAACCATCTTACCTCGAATTCTTTTTCATAAGCAGATAGATCAAGATTTACGACTCCCCCATCTGTAAAGAAAACTACATATACCTCTCCGGTTTTTGATGCCAGGTACGCTTCATTGTCTTCACGGTTAGAAAGTAAATTATTCCCCGCTTCCAAATTCCATAACTTTACAAGCTTCTCAATCTCACGAACTACTTTTACACTGTTCATGGATAATGAAGAAGCCCTAATCCAGAATCAGGGCGATGAAAACGAGCTGTTGCCGCACCGCCTAACACATGACGCCACCAACGTTCCAATCCATCTTTTGTGTTTCCATGTCGACCTCCATCACGGCCATACGTTTTAACAGTATTGAGTGGTCGTGGATGCGCTGAAATATAATTCTTTACCCATTGAAAGTTATCCCAATGTACTTGTCCTTTCTTCTGATTGTTCTGCGAGACATCACAAAAAGCATATCGCTCTGGATGGTCGAATGTTCGCTTGTGTTCTTCTGTAGTTAGATCCCACGCATCCCACATTTCAGTAACTAAGATAATCTTCCCTGCTTTTTTTGCTTTTTCTAAAATTAAATCCGCCCAATAAATCCCCCACTCTTCATCTGCCGAAGTTTCATTATCCATACAGTACAATACGTTATCATACATGAAGGAGATCTCAAGCATTTTTTCAACCCTACTTTTTTGAAATTTCAAAAGCAGTTCGTTGTTTCTCTGTTTGGGTGTAGTAAAAAAGAAAGGCTGTTTGTTTCGCCCCGGATGATCAGGATAGATCGTGTCCAATTCCGATGTTGACGAAGTATAACTACTATTGTTGTTAGGGTTATATGGATGAACAGGCCAATGATTTCGAGAATAATCAAATCTGTCCCAGACTTCTATTTGAACAATGATATCACGCTTCTCGGTTTCTTGCAGAAAGAACTCAAAACGATTGTAATATTCATCATTGAGTTTCTCGAGATCGTATTTCCCATTATCTAATTTAAGGAATGGATACAACTCAAATCCTCTATCCTGACGATCGCTCATTGTGTTGCGCACATAATTTGCGCCAACGCTTTTCATGGAATCTAAATGTGGAATTAAAATCTCCGCTGGCCATTGAAAAAGATTATCGTCACTACTGGCTCCCAGTAACATTAAAGGTTCTCCTTTGTATTGCCAATACCACAGATTCTCATCCCAAGGTTGAATACGGATGGAGTCAGCGTTCTGGCAACTTATAAAGCAAAAGGTAACTAATAGTGTTAGAACGAAATACTTAGGGATCATTTTGTCTTCATATCTTGATTGTCTTAGATGCCAAAATAACCATTACAATCACGCTATCAAAAAAAACTACTCATTCAACGCTAAGACAACCTACTCAATAATTCGGACCTCGTCAAGCGCTAACTCTCTAAATACCTACGAATTCGCTCTTCCCTCGTATTGATTTGACTATAAATATTTAATCAATTTTATTACACCTACAAGATCGTCGTATTTCAGATCATGTTCTTTGACATAAGCCTTAAACATAGAACTTTCATCTTTATATAGTTTCCTCAGTGCCTTTATATTTACAAACTTCTTAATCCCCCCGTTTCTCCCTAACCAATATTGGTCATAAGGTTGAGTCCACTCCAGAAAGTCATAATATCGGGAAACAGCCCTTTTGGCGATATTTCCATTATTCTCAACTCCCTGATGCTCAGGCATCACCGAGGTTCGAAAAATAAAAATATCATCCAAAATCTTCCATTTTCTGATGATCCTCACTTTTCGGAGTGGGCTCAAGGTTCTATTTTTAATGTAGCGGGTAGTTCTAATTCGTACAAACCAGCAATGTCAGTCATCGATACAACTGATTCAATAGCAGAGGTCTCAGAGGTTCCCCCGAATCCTACCTTCCTTCCTTCCTTTTTCTCGAACTTTAGATCTATGTTCTATGTATAATTCCCATTTTGAATGGTCTAATAACTCGACAAGTTTCTTGTCTATTACAACCATTTTCCTATCTCCTATAAAAACCGTATCTATATTTCGTAAATCTGCTTGGGCAATTGCTAATTTGGCTCCTTTTGTTTCGAAGATCATCTCTTCAGTCCCTCTATTATAATTTAGTAAATCTCCATAGCTTTCTCCTGATCTCATAAGAAGAGCGCCTGAGGTAAATTCTGAAAAAAGGTAATGGTCCTTTTCCACAGGTTTTACCTGTGCATTTGACAAACCAATTACCAAAATTATAATGATGATGCAATAAATGTGTTTCATGATTTTATTATACGCCATATAACGCTGTGAATCAGCCGCTTTTCTATTTGTCTGAACCTTGATACTCTTGATTTATAGATTTCATAATTCTTAATTCCTTTCTTATTATTGATGCATCTCAAGAGATTCAAATCATAAAGAGAATTCTATTAATCATGGTTAAGACAATTTACTCCTCCCACTGCATTAGATTGCTTCTAAATATTTAATCAATTGTACTACATCATCCAGATTGTCGTATTTGACATCATGCTCTTTGACATATGCCTTGAACATAGAATTTTTACTTTTATACTGCTTCCTTAATGCCTTTAGGTTTACGAACTTCTTTACATCCCCGTTTCTCCCTAACCAATATTGGGTATACGGTTCTATTTTAAAATTAGAGGGTAAGTCTAATTCGTACAATCCAGCTATTGCACTTATCGATCCATGTGATTTAATCGCTGAAGTTTCAGAGGTTCCACCGAATCCTGCCTCCCTGCCTTTTTCTCGGACTTTACATCTATGCTCTATAAATAATTGCCATTTTGAATGGTCTAATAATTCGACAAGTTTCGTGTCTACTACAACCATTTTCCTATCCCCGATAAAAACCGTATCTATATTTAATACATCTCCTTTTGCAATAGCTAATTTTTTCCCATTTTTTTCGAAAATCATTTCTTCAGTACCTCTATTATAATTTAACGAAGCTTCATTCCTTACGCCAGATTTCATAAGAACCGCTCCTGGGGTAAATTCTAAAAAAAGATAATGCCCCTTTTCCACAGGTTTCGGCTGTGCATATGATGAGCTAATTACAAAAACTGTGATGATGATAAAATAAATGTGTTTCATGTTTTTAAGATTTAATTATGCGCTAGCGAATTCCGTGAATCTGTATCTTTTCTATTTTCTCTAACCGTAATGCTCTTGCTTTAAGGGTTCCATTATTTTTGAAATCACCTGCTACCATTAAGGCTCATCAAGAAATCCCCAACATTCCTATATTAAGACAACTTCACCCCCTATTCTTCTAAAGATAATAATAGATAAATAATCTTAATAGTCTTATCCCCTTTTTAACAGTTCATTTGTTCCAATCTTGCGCATTTCCAGCCTCTAAATCATGGACCAAGGTCTTACAGATGGGTATTTGTTTTAACTTTAATACTCTTGGTTTATAGATTCCATAATTTTACAACTCCCTACTTTCTTTAAAGTGACTAAGGAAAATTAGATCATCAAGACAAGCCGATTAATCATGGTTAAGAAAATTACATAGCTTACTCCTTTTGTAAAAAGACTTTAGACTTTAGTATAAACTCATTTTTAGTTTCTCCTTCATGGGCACCATGTGATACATTAGGTAATATCCAGAGATCAGAATTAGGTAAATTCTTCTTAACTCTTGCTACTTCTTCGAAATCCATCCCCGCAACATCGTCCCCAATCATAATCAATACTTCGGGTAGCATCCTCTGCAATTCTTCATTGGATACCTTGATGGTATAATGACTAAATTGATCCATGAGCGCTTTTATTCTATCATCGCTGCTATGAAAAGGTAATAACCATGGGAAATTGGCCCTATTTTCAAATGCAAAAGCTTTCTGATATTCAGGAAAATCATTGACGGTCCAAGTTCCCACCGCTCCTATTGTTATCATTGACTCTATTAAAGAAGGATTTAGCAGTGCAAGCTGATAAAGGACATCACCTCCAAAACTAAATCCAATGGCCTTAATGCTGTTCAATTTCAAATATTGAACTAAGGCATTAAGATCCTTAGCTAGTGATTTTATAGATAAATCTTCTTTAAACGCATCAGATTTGCCATGCCCGGTTAAATCAACTAAGTAAACCTAATACTCTTCATCGAAGTCTTCAACGTATGCTAACCACGATTGGGATGAAAGCGTATAGCCATGCAAGAGAAACAAAGGTTCGCCTTGGCCAGAGACTTCATCATAAATATTCTTCCCGTTTATCATTACGGATTCTGATTTCTTTGGTATTTGAGAGAAACTCATCGTATTTATTAGAGTAATAATTATAAAAATTAAGGTTTTCTTCATTTTGATTAAGTCTTGGCTCTTCAGTTATGCTTTTACTGGGTTTCGCAATTAATCTCGCCGTGTTCAATGGTAATACAAATTTTGCATTTAGCATTTCCTCTACTAACTCACCTTCTATAAATATGTTCCTGATATATCTTCCTATTAACGTTCAATCACATCCAAATAGTGCTGCCATTTGTCCTTGGTCAAGCCAAACGGAATCTTCAATGAAATTAACTTCCAATTGGATCGATTGGTCTTAAGACTGATATATCCATATTTACAATCAAATAACTCAAACTATCTGGTGTCACATCGTTTAAGACGCCTACGAATTCTAAGGTACTGGTATAAGGGGCTTCTTGATATGCTTTCGCTTCTGCAAATGTACGTAGGACCTCATTGATCTTATCCTCTCGAATATTCTCTTGCAAGGCAGACATAACGACACACCCTTTTTATAATCGATGTATTGCTGGTTTTCATTAAACATAACGGCAACTCTCGGTCACCTTCTCTTGATCCATCTCATTAGAGGAACAAGTGCGTTGTGCTCAAACTGCTATACAACAAAAGCAGAGTAGAAGTATTAGAACTATTTTGGTTTTTATGAGGGGTGGAATTATACTCAGCCAAATAAAAATTCAAAGTATTTATTATCAAGTCTTGAGTTGAAATATAATCACTTTTTCCTCAATCATTTGATCTTAGACTGTTACTCTCTGACAAGAAGATAAGAATGCCAAAATTTAGTTTGTTGATAGGAGATCTTATGACTTAGGAGATCTAAATTTTTTGTACAAGATTAGTAGCTAATTTATGGTTGCATCTAACTTTTCTTTCATAATGATATGGATCGACCATTCTACGAAAGTCACCAAGCCTTGTTTAGATTTCCTGAGTTTTTAAGCTTCACCAACCTGTCTTTGTTAGCTTCATTTTAGCCTACAGGAATTTGGCTTCATCGTTGTGCGTTCGTTTTACTTTATAGCCCTCCAAATTCCTCATTCTCAAAGTCTATCTCGACAGTGTGGTCCCAAAACAAAAAAATTCCTACCCTACCATCTGTATTTTTGCCTATTCCTAATCCTATATGATTCTCGTACACTTTCAAATTGTAGCACTTCCTACCTTCAATATCAAGTGTCGGTCACCATTCTGCTATGTACGACATGCTTTTGGCCCCATGTTGAGATCTGGATTGGTCATTACTCGAATCTATACATTCGCAAGCGACCAGCAGAAGAATTTTATGCGCACCGCTATGATCCATTTCAGATACGCAAAAGGGCAGATAATCCGACTTACGCCAAAGAAATAGTAAAGCCAAAGGAAGAACTATTCAAATATCACAATCAGACGAATGACCCAAGGTAAAAAGGTATTGTCCTTTGGCACTCTTACCCCTTCACAGTTGCTGATGAATGGCAGAAATAGGGGAATCCTTATACTTATGCTATATCCCATGACTTTGGAGAAGTATGCGAGTTATATTTTCTTAAAGTTGACCCTTCCAAAAAGTACAAAAGTGATAGCATTTGTATCCGTTGCGTCAAGTTCTACAGTAGCTCGGTCGTCTAAATTGATGATTTTATCATCTTCTCTGGGATTGAGTTCGTATCTATGGCCTCCTTCAAAACCATACAGTTTCCATTCCGACTCTTCCGATTCCCCATTCGTATCCATGGTGATTTCCCCAAGCTGGCCTGTGTGGCTCGAATAGTAAATCCATATATTTTTTAGATAGTAATTGTTCTGTATACAAAGCTTGATCCCATAGATAGAACTCTTCAACAGTAGAGAATAATGACGTATTACAAAAGCGGAGAAACCCTCACTGGAAAGGAAATTGATAAACTAAGACGAAATGTATTCAACCTAAGTCAGCAAATAAAATACATCAAGACTCCTGCATATAAGAAGTATAAAAACATTACCACAAGTGAAAATGGTGTTAGTGAGGAAAGTATCTTTCTAATTATAAATCCACCACCAAAAATTTCCAATTATAATTTTAAGTGTCAACCTGAAGTAATATTAATAAAAGCGAATTATGGCTTATCAATAAGAGAGACAAAAACTACAAAAGGTACTTTGCATACTTATGCAAATAGCTCCATTCGAAAGAAAAATGAAGTGGTCGATGAAAGTAATGCGTGGCCACCGCCTGAACATCCCTTAATTGAGATAGTTGAAAACTTGGAAGACGGAATCATCTTCAAAGTGGACAATACTCAAATTGTGAATGATTGGGTCTTATATCATAAGCACACGATGTCTCTACCATTTATGGATCAATAAGCGTAAAACCCGGACAAACATAGAAGACAAAATCCCCACCAACTTACTTTCTCAACTCAAGTTCCACCATATAAGCACAATGATCTGAAGCAATGGCATCGCAGATTACCTCTGTGCTAAGCACGCGCCAAGCGTTCTCAGGACGATGCATCACATAGTCAATCTTCTTTGTAGGACCCGCAGAAGGGTAAGTAGGTTGAGGGTCATACTTATCATAAAAAGAAGTCCATAAAGTCTCTAATATTTTAATTGCCTTACTTTGAGGAAGCGCATTGAGGTCGCCTGCAAGAATCGTCGGATACTTTGTTTTCTCCCAGTTCGTATTTATTTGTTGTGCTTGAGCTATGCGATCTTTTTCATCCTCTAAGTGATCCAAATGCGTGCCGATAATGATAATCGTATCTCCTGACGGAAGCTCCACAACTCCTTCCAGTGCCGCCCTTGGTTCATTGCCCGGAGTAAATGGGAGTGGCATATTCCTCGTACTTATAAAGCTATATTTAGAAAGCAATCCTTCTCCATATTCACCGCCATCATAGTACATCGCTCTTCCAAATAATGAGCTCATTTTCGTCCGCAATCCTAACTCCGATACAAGGTCATATTTATGAGCACGATTCGTTCTGTTATCTACTTCTTGTAATGCAACAAAATCTGGATCTGCATCCTTGATCACCTTAGCGATTACATCTAAATCAAAAGAGCCATTCGTAGTAGCACCATGAAGGATATTAAAAGTCAGTACTTTTATAATTGTCTTTTCTCTTTGAGAGGATTGGGCCGTAATTCTAATTGAGAAAATTAAAGAAAAACAGAAAAAATATACTATTCGAGTCATAATTCACATTTGACCAAAAGAACATTAGCAGGTAAATTCATACTTCCTATTGAGAACATGCCCCGACACCCCATTTCTGATAAGTCCTTTCTTTTTTGCATCTCCAGTTCTTTTTTAAGGAAACAATCTGCCATATATCATCTTTAAACCTAAGGATCATGACAAATTTTTCAGCAGCTCTATAATTATCTGGTGAATTGGTATGTATAATAGTTGATTCAATATTTCCATTTTCCAGATTCTTCTGTTCAACAGTCATATTAGGCTCCTGCGCATTACCATTTGCTGGAAGAAATAAGAGTTTGGCGACATCTTCTACTTCCATCTTTCTATCCTCCATCCCCAATCTACTATTCAATATAATAGCATTTATTTTTGTAAATTCCTCTCCGCCATTTTGTTGTTCATCATTAGCGACAGGAGGAGCAATAGGAGTCACAAGATTCTCCTTATGAGCGGAAGTTGCTATAGATAGAAGCATCCTTTTTACAAGCCATTATAGAATAGCATAAAAGAACAACTAACGTAATTTCTATTTTCATAAATTCTATTTTCAATAATTATTTATACTTTTTCAATTTTTGCCCTTTCCCATAGGATATCCATTTCTTCCAATGTCATATCAGGGAGTGACTTTTTAGAATTTTGTTCTATATACTCTACGCGAGCTTTGAATTTACGATTTGTCAAATCCAAAGCTCGATTCGCATCTACTCCGATAAAACGTGCGAAATTTATAAGAGAAAACATTACATCTCCAAACTCGTCTGTTTTTTTATCTATTTCAGTAGTTGCAATAGCTTCTTTTAATTCCCCTATTTCTTCTTCCACTTTCGCCCATACATCTTCAGGCTGCTCCCATTCGAATCCTACTTGTGCGGCCTTCTCTTGCATCCGCTGTGCTTTAATTACAGCAGGTAGCGCATTGGGCACACCTTGAAATACAGACTTCTTTCCTTTTTCAGACATCTTAATCCGTTCCCAATTCTTCTTTACTTCTTCGTCATCCTCTACATTCACATCTCCATAAATATGCGGATGTCGCCGAATCAATTTGTCACAGACGCTATTCAGCGAATCCGCTATATTAAAAGCCCCTTTCTCATCCCCTATCTTGGCATAAAAGACCATATGTAGCATAATATCACCTATCTCTTCTTTAATACCCGTCAACTCTCCTTTCTCTATCTCATCGATAAGTTCATAGGTCTCTTCGACAGTCAGTGTTGCTAAGGATTCCATGGTTTGCTTGCGATCCCAAGGGCATTGTTCTCGTAATTCATCCATTATAGTAAGTAGTCTTCCGAAAGCCTCTTTTTTCTCCTCTATCATAAGTAATTGTTAATCCTTCATGTTGCGCGCGTAAAGTTATAAGACCTTGGTGCTAAAAGCTTATTTTTGTACCAAACCATTTTATCGATGTCATCTTTTCTAACTACTCTATTAATAGTCTTTACCGTATTCGGCATTTCATTCTTGCTTATTAACATTCGATACATTGTTACGGGTAACGAATTCAGAGGAACTTGTGCCACTAATAATCCTATGCTTAAAAACGAAATAGGAGAATGTAATGTATGTGGTAAGTCCCCAGAAGAGGACTGCCAGATGCCAGAGGTAGCCAAGGCGTAATGGCCCCCTATCTTATTAATCATTAAAATTCAATCATCTACCTATGAAGAATTGCTCGCTATTGAGTACACTTTTTGTGCTTTCTCTTGGATTCATCACTCAATCAAATGCACAAAATAGTGCTGAGATCTATGAGGATATAGAAAAACTCAATGTACTCGGAACCGTATTATACTTAGCGGCACATCCAGATGATGAGAATACGCGCTTGATCTCCTATTTCGCCAGCGAGCGAAAAACGAGAACCGCTTATCTTTCTCTCACCCGTGGTGATGGTGGTCAGAATCTTATCGGTACTGATATGCGTGAGAAACTGGGGTTGATAAGAACTAATGAGCTCCTTGGTGCTCGAAGTATAGATGGAGGTCAACAGTTCTTCTCGAGAGCAAATGATTTCGGATACTCTAAAAATCCAAAAGAAACTTTAGCAATTTGGGATAAGGATGAGGTAATGCACGACATTATTAAAGTTATAAGAGAATTCAAACCAGATATTATCGTCAATCGATTTGACCATAAGACTCCTGGTCGCACGCATGGCCATCATACGAGTAGTGCGATGTTATCAGTAGATGCATTTGATTTGGCTGGCGATGCAAATATCTTAGCTGATCGATTAGCAGGATTAGAACCATGGCAGCCTGCACGTATCTTTTTCAATACTTCCTGGTGGTTTTACGGAAGTAGAGACAAGTTTGCAGAAGCAGATAAAAGTAATCTGTATGGTGTAGACGCCGGCGTATATTATCCACTAAGAGGGACCTCTAATACGGAAATCGCCGCGCTCAGTAGATCTATGCATAAAAGTCAAGGATTCGGAAGTTCTGGAAGTCGTGGATCGGAAATGGAATATCTGGAATATATCAAAGGCTCCAAACCTGTAGATAAAGAGGACCCGCTTGATGGAATAGATATCACTTGGGGTCGTGTAGAAGGTGGTGCTCCGATTAAGGCCATGGTAGATGAGCTTTTGGCAGATTTTAACTTCAAAAAACCAGAGAGTAATGTTCCTAACCTTATAGAAATCTATAAAGCGATCGAAGAGCTCTCAGATGACCATTGGAAAAACATTAAACTCGCAGAAGTAAAGGATATCATATTGGCAAGTACTGGTCTCTTCTTAAGTGCTACTACCAATGAAGGATATGGCACTCCAGGTGCTGAAATGAATGTACAGTTCGAAATGATTAACAGAGCAGCTATTGAGGCAAGCATAGAAAGTGTAAACATCGAAGACGGAGATCCTATAAGTCTTAATATTTCACTTCCGAACAATGAAAAAAAATCGCTTGAAACAACAATCACTGTTGACCCAGATCGAGATTATAGTAATCCTTATTGGTTGAGTGAACCAGGAACTATGGGCATGTATGCAGTTATGGATGAGGCCCTAATCGGAAAACCAATGAATGATGCCGCTTATACAGCCACATTCAATATTACCATAGCAGGACTTGCACTTACCGTAAATAGAGATATCGTTCATCGATATAATGATCCCGTAAAAGGAGAGGTAATCGCTCCTTACCATATTTTACCCGTAGCTTCTATTGCTTTCGCTGAGCCTGTTTACATATTCCCAAATAGGATGGATAAAGAAGTGGTAGTCAAAGTTAAAGCACTCAAAAATGATCTTCAAGGAATACTATCGTTAGATTATCCGAATAGCTGGCATGTAAGTCCTAAGGTTGTCAATATCTCTTTGGGAAATAAGGGAGAAGAACAATTATTTACTTTCACCATCAAGGGACCATTACTTTCAGCATCAGCTGAATTCGGTGCTCAGATCCTTACCAATAATGGAAATGTTATTACCAATGAGGTATACGAAATAGAAGAAGATCATCTTCCGAAACTCATTATGATGACCCCTGCTAAGTCCAAATTCGAAAGAATAAGCCTGGAGATAAAAGGGAAGAAAATCGCTTATATCCAAGGTGCTGGTGATGATATCCCTGCTAATCTCAGCCAAATAGGATATGAAGTTGATGAAATAGAAGTTGGAGAATTGACGACGGATAAATTACAAAATTTTGATGCTCTGATCCTCGGTGTCCGGGCCTACAATACTCAGAAAGATCTATTTCTTAAGAAGGAAGTATTGATGGAATACATGAATGGCGGTGGAACTGTTATCGTCCAATACAATACGAATCGAGGTGTCAAAGGAGATGATATAGCGCCTTATCCTATGGAGCTCTCTCGTGACCGTGTTACGGATGAGAATGCGACCATGTCATTTGAAGATGGAGACCATGAAGTCTTGAACTATCCCAACAAGATTTCTACTCGTGATTTTCAAAATTGGGTACAAGAAAGGGGACTCTATTTTGCTAAAAACTGGGATCCACGCTATCAGACACCACTTGGTTCAAGTGATCCACTGGAGCCATTAACAAAAGGTGGATTGATCATCGCTGATGTGGGAGCAGGACACTGGATATATACAGGTATATCATGGTTCCGTCAATTACCAGCCGGTGTACCAGGGGCATATAGATTATTTGCCAATATCATTTCGATGGGTAAAAATGGCATCGAACCAGTAGCAGTCCCAGCAGAAACCAGCGGCAATGAATAATAAGTGGAATAAAAGATACACAGGTGTTCTAATAGCCAATGTCATATACATTCTAATCTTTGTATGGATCGCAGCCCAATTTAACTATTAGAGATGTCAGGATTTGATTGGATTGTATTAATTATAACAGTAGGCGCTATTGTCTTATACGGCATATGGAAGACGAGAAAAGATAAAGGTCTTGACACTTATCTACTGGATAGTAAAAAAGCAAAGTGGTATACCATAGGGCTTTCGGTGATGGCTACTCAGGCGAGTGCTATTACCTTTCTCTCTACACCAGGACAAGCATTCCATGACGGGATGGGTTTTGTCCAGTTCTACTTCGGACTACCGATCGCCATTGTTATTATCTGCATCACTTTTATCCCCATATATAGTCGGCTGGGCGTTTATACGGCGTATGAGTTTTTAGAAGATCGATTCAATCTAAATACAAGGCTTTTTACTGCCTTCCTCTTCCTACTACAGCGAGGATTAGCCGCCGGAATAACGATTTACGCTCCGGCTATCGTCTTATCTACGGTCCTTGATATTGATTTGCATACGATGATTCTCGTCATCGGTGGTTTAGTAATTCTATATACCGTATTAGGAGGTACGGCAGCTGTAAATGTTACACAGAAATATCAAATGTTCATCATATTCTTAGGGCTCTTTATAGCCTTTGGGATCATTTTAAGTCGATTACCAGAAGGTATCAACTTTAGCAATGCACTTGAAGTCGCAGGAGCAGGAGGGAAAATGGAGATTTTGGACTTTAGCTTTAATCTGAACGATAGATATACTTTCTGGACCGGAATTCTCGGAGGCTCATTTTTAGCCCTCTCCTACTTTGGAACGGACCAGAGTCAAGTGCAGCGATATCTTACTGGAGCTTCTATTGCTGAGAGTCGATTGGGACTTTTATTCAATGCGCTCTTCAAGGTACCGATGCAGTTCTTTATCCTGCTTGTGGGAGTTATGGTATTTGTTTTTTATCAATTTAATAGCGCTCCGGTCTTCTTCAACGAACAGGTAGAAGAAGACATGTATACGACTGCTTCTGCGGAAGCTTATAAAGGCTTAGAAGGAAAGCTCTCTGCTCTTGAAGCTGGTCGGCAAGATCTTTATACTGATCTCTTAGAAGATCCCAAAAATGCAACTGTTAGGCAGCAGATTAAAGATCAGATAGCACAAGAAAAGACGATTCGAACGGAAGCTAAAACCCTCATAGCCATAGAGTTTCCTCAAGCGGAGACAAATGATAAAGACTATGTTTTTATCTATTTTATACTCAATAATTTACCTCGAGGATTAATCGGTCTATTGCTAGCTGTTTTCTTCTGTGCCGCGATGTCTTCTACCGCATCGGAATTAAATGCACTGGCCTCAACTACCTTAATTGACTTTTATAAGAGACTCAAACCAGGACCAGAAAGCAGCGATCAGCACTTCGTCTCGAGTGCAAAGTTAATGACCGTAGGATGGGGAATTATCGCAATTCTGTTTGCTTCATTTGCCTCTCTATTTGAGAATCTCATCCAGTTCGTCAATATTATAGGTTCATTATTTTACGGGACGATTCTTGGTATCTTCTTAGTGGCTTTTTATCTCAAAAAAGTGAATGGGAATAGCGTCTTATGGGCAGCCATTATTTCGGAGATTATCGTACTGCTTACGTGGAAATGGGACTGGGTAATGCAGACATTCTTCGATATAGAAGTCACAACAATCGCCTTTTTGTGGTTGAATCTAGTGGGATGTGTTGCAGTAGCGGGTCTTTCTCTTATCATTCAAGCAATTAAGAGACGATAACCGCCAAACAACCCGAACAAGAAGGACTTGAACTCAAATTAATATTCGCCTCCTATTTTATTTTAAAGAATAAAGTAAGGCTCTTCTTATATTTGTGCCAAACAAAACGAAAAACAATATGGCATATTTAGAACCAGTACTTGGCGGCTTGGCTGCTTTTTTGTTAGGATTCGCTTGGTACACAGCCTTATTTGGCAAAGCCTGGCAAGCAGAAACAGGCATAACAGATGAGCAAGCTCAAGAAGGAATGGTTATGACTCATGGACTATCCCTTCTCATGATGATCATCATCTCATATGGTATCAATTATGTGATCAACTTGCACGAATCTGCCGACCAAACTTTTGTTCACGGGGCATTTCATGGAATCCTTTCTTGTGTATTATATGGGCTGCCTTTATTAGTAGTACATTACTTATATCAAAAGAAATCTTTAAAACTGCTACTTATAGATGGCGGATATGCATTAGCATTCTTCGCTCTTTCTGGAGGAGTAATGGCAGCATTGAATTTGGGATAGTAAAACGAAAATGCTATCTCAAGTTTCGTATCAGTAATTTATGGACAAAAAAATTGGTGGTATCACAATTTTGCGATACCACCATATATATTCTATCAATTGCTAAAGGCAATTACATGCTCCACTTTTGAATGGACTTCTCGTTCATACGAACGTAATCATCATTACCTGCTTCTTTAGCAAGTGTAAGAGATTTCTTAGCTGCTGCTACAGCTTCAGCATTTTTTCCTAAGTCCGCAAGAATCAAAGCCTCACGACGTACTTGCCAGAATTTTGGGCTATCTCCACTTGTCGCTTTCTGAACATACCTTAATGCCTTATTTAAATCCTTTCCTGACTCATGTAAATAACTAGCTGCATTAAAGTAATCGTTAGCTGAAGGACCTGCCATAACACGATCTATGTCAGCCATAACACGGCTTTCCACTTCTACGCCTACTTTTACTCCTACCATTACATCCGCCCATATTAAGGCTAAAACCGCACCCTCGCTCGAAATATCTTCTACGCTAATCCCAAAAGTCTCGACATTAAAAGGGAGGTTTACTGGACTAACTGTAACTACTGCTGCAGGCTCCAATTCTACATAGCTACCCCAGTTGCCAGTCTTAAAATCATAAAAATGCACATCCCATGAAGAAGCACCTGGCTTCGTTAGAATCGCATACGATCCTGCTGCCAATTCTTTACCTTCTACAGTAACAGCATCAGAAAAAGTAATCTTAGTTGCTTGGTTAGCACCTGTTCTCCAGATTGCTCCAAAAGGAACGATACCATCAGCAGCAAAAATAGTTCTTCCCTTAGCACTAGGGCGAGAATATACTATGTCAATATCAGTCAATCCTACTGTCTGTGAGACCTTAGCAGATGGGCTTGCTGCAGGAGTACGAATCTGACCTGTTGCCATGCTTAATGCTCCTAATAAAAGGATAAGAGTAATAGTAATATTTTTAAACATCTTGTAATAGAAATTTGGTTATTTAATAACAATATCATTCGGATATTGCGCCGCAAATATAAGCTAGTTAATGCATCAAAATCTACGGGTATCCATGAAGGACATAATGAATCGTTCCTCGACGGACATTTAGGTCAAAACAAAGCTTTTCTAAGGACGCTTATAAAGCTTAAAAGAGTGAATTTACTTTATGGCGTCGGTTCCTCTTACCCTAGTACTAATTCGGATGGCGTCGACCACTTCATAAACGAATATTTTTCCGTCACCGACCTGCCCATCAGACGCGCATTCAAGAATAACGTCAATGCACTTATCGAGATTCGCATCGCTTACTATACAAATTACCATAATCCTAGTCTGTAGTATCATGGTTTGCTCTGTTCCCCGATATCGTTCCGAATAACTTTTTTGCATACCCGAGCCCTTAACTGGAACAACCGTAAGACATGGGATACCTCCGTTCTTAAGTCCTTTTTGAACTGCCTGTAATTTGGATGGTCGTATGATGGCTTCGATTCTTTTCATAATGGTAAATTATAGAATAATTATTCAAATGTAGAATAGGCTTCAACTCCAAATGTCGCTGCATCAATCCCTGCATACTCCTCTTCCTTACTTACACGAACTCCGATCGTCTTGTCCAATATTTTAAAAATAACATAAGTTGATATAAAAGACATCGCTCCAATCGCAACAACACCCGTCAATTGAGTAACTAATTGAGAAAATCCTCCCCCAAAGAATAACCCACTTTCACTTGCGAAAAGACCAACGGCAATCGTTCCAAAAAATCCATTTACGCCATGTACTGCAATTGCTCCAACGGGGTCATCGATTTTTATTCTATCAATTACAACCACGGCTATATCTACTAATATACCCGCTGTAAGTCCAATAATGATTGCTGAATTCGGCCCTACAACATTACAACCCGCGGTAATCGCCACCAGTCCAGCTAATACACCATTTATCACCATGGTGATATCTATTTGACCATATTTGAAGTATGTATACGCCATTGTTGAAACTCCTCCAGCTGCTGAAGCTAAAAAAGTATTTGTTGCCACAGTGCCTATCAATTCCCAATTACCCACTGCGGCTAATGTAGATCCTGGATTAAAACCAAACCAACCAAACCATAGCATAAAGGCTCCTACAGCTGCCAACGGTAAATTATGGCCCGGTATTGGAATAATCTCTCCGTTCTGATATTTCCCTAATCTCGGCCCTACTACGATTGCTGCAGCCAATGCCGCAAATCCCCCCATGGCGTGAACAGCAGCTGACCCTGCAAAATCATTGAAGCCCCTGACAGCTAGCCAGCCTTCCGGATTCCACACCCAATTAGCAGCCAAAGGATACATTACTGCGCAGAAAAGAAATGTAAAAAGCGCGTAAGACCACACTTTCATTCTTTCAGCTACAGCTCCTGATACGATGGATATTGCCGCCATTGCAAATCCCAATTGTATAAACCAAAATAATTTATTGGATATGGTAAGGCCTAAACCTAAATCCCTGTCACTAATCCCCATATCGAATGCGAACCATCCATTGGATGCTCCATAGGCAATACCAAAACCAGCAGCATAGAATGCAATTCCACCGAAAGTGATATCAATTATCACCTTGGCTATTATACTCATGGAATTTTTGGACCTTATGAATCCAGCTTCTAAGAGGGCAAAGCCTCCTTCCATTTGAAATATTAATGCAGCACAAAGCGCCACCCATACCGTATCTATACTATGTATGATCTCTGATTGCTGACTGACAATCTCTGCTAATCCTTGCATTCTAACTTGATTTTCTGACGACTATAAGGATGTAAATATAGCAAGCATCTGCACTTTTTCGAAACTCTTCAAAATAACTAATATGGATGAATCACAAGACACTTTAAAAATCACTTACCTTTACCGTTCAACTAAATGGTTCTTACCTCTTAGGTATACAAAAAAGATAAAATTGACTTGGCCTTCCATTATTAACGGAAGTAGAAATCTCAAATAAGCTAAACTAAAACAACGAATTGGTAGCCGACTCCCTTAAGAGTGGTGATTCTTAGCTTGGGATCCTCCTTGAGAAAACTACGAATTTTGGTAATATAGACATCTAGGTTTCGAGAATTATAAAATGAGTCATCTCCCCATATTTTCAGTAAAATATCTTTCCGTTTTGTAATACCGTTCATGTTATCGGATAACATTTTTAAAATTTCAGTTTCACGATGGGACAACTTAAGTATCTCTCCAGCAAAATGCAGTTCTAATCTAATAGGATAAAATTCAAATTGGTTTCCTAATTTTATAGATTCCAAAGGTGCATCACTATTTATATTTAACAGTGACACAAGGTTGTCGATGCGTACCATCAACTCTTCCATGCTAAAGGGCTTTCGAATATAATCGTTACATCCAGATTGAAAGCCTTTTAAAACATCTACAGTCTGATCCTTAGCGGTAAGAAATAGAATGGGAATAATAGCATTTAGAATTCGGATTTCATTTGCTATTTCATAACCACTCTTATTAGGAAGCATAATATCAAGTACACACACATCAAATTTATCCCGATTAAATGCATCAATAACGTGAGCGCCATCAGCAATAAGCGAGACAAAATAATCCTTAGACTCTAACGTTTCCTTTACAATCTTTGCAAGAAATGGCTCATCCTCGACATAGAGTATTCTAATCATACCTCTTGGGTATTACAATTGCAAAACAGCTTCCTTTTACTGCACCGTCAAAAACTTTAACATTCCCTCCGTGTCTTTCAACAATGGTCTTTACATAGTGCAAGCCTAACCCATGTCCCTTGACATTATGCCGATCCTCAGAAGGAACTCTAAAAAACCTATTAAAAACTTTTGATTGATAATCTTTAGATACCCCCACTCCATTATCCAGGACAGAAAGCAACACAACTTCTGAATCCTCTCTTAAAGCTATCTCAATTACAGGATCTAGAGGGGAATATTTAACAGCGTTATCTAAAAGGTTATAAACGACATTTGTAAGATGGATTTTATCGCCCATAATATTAAAATTCAGACCAGTCTCCTTGTAATGCAAGTGAACCTCTTTCTCCTCCAAATAAAGCTTCATAGAATTCAATACGTCTTTGACAAGAAGCTGTATATCCACTTCTACCATTAACAATTCATCCACTTCTTGTTCAAAGGTGGACATTTTAAGTACCTTATCAACTAGGATATTTAGTCTATTCAATTCATGCTTGGATATATCTATGTATTCCTTCCTCTTGATAGGGTCTTCACTTGCACCATATCGCTCCAAAGCTTCAATGGCAACCCCTACTGTAGCAATCGGAGTCTTTAATTCGTGCGTCATATTAGAAACAAATTCGTCCTTGACAGCCATAAGTTGAATCTGATTGAGCCAGCTTCTGACAATAGTGAAGAACGAAAAGGCAATTATTGTAAAAAGGCCTATACTGATTAGTAAGGAAGAAAATATTCCTTGGAATATATAGCCAGAATAATTATAAAAAACAGCAAAGGCCTCCCCTTTTGAAAAGATGCCACCATATTCAAAAGGTATGGCAATTTTCTCCTGAATATAATCTTCCTCAATTAGTAATATCCGATGCTCTACATCAATATTTCGCGCTTTTAATCTGCTCCTAAAAATAGTGTCAATCTTAGCATAAAGCAGTGGAATAAAGTCATCTGAACTCTTTATCCATGCTTCCAAGGTATCTCTTTCCAATCCATGGGAAAAATCCATGCCTCTAACAGTATCTCTTTCATACCGAACCTTAACGGCCGTAGCCTGAATGTCAGAATTCCACACCATTATTTTCCGATCTCTATGATTCGCATCTACTAAAACCGTAATTGCTGTATCGGTAGAAGATTCAAACACCCTAACATTATTATGCAATAATCTTAGCACACCGCTATCTGGTACAATTTGGATTAACTCCTTGCTCATGGTATCATAACTCGAATGAATTATATCTCTCTGATCATCAGATTCAAGTGAGAAGAAAGATCCCTCAGTACGCACTTCAGCATCAAGCTCAATAATTTCAAACATTCCTTGAATCAAAGAATCTTTATATTCTCCGCATGCCAATTCCATCTGATTATTCAGTTCATTTATCAGATCAACTCTCTCCCTTTTATAATTTCCAATATTCCAATACAATAAGAAGCCTAATAAAAGCCCAAGACTCAGGATGGTAAGAAGCTTCAATATGATTGGTTGTTTAACTCCCATTATAGCGCAAATATATGCCTATGATAATGAGTGCCAACATCCTTTAACCTTAATTAACCTTAGATATAGGTTGATTAACCTACTTCTCTATACTCCTTCAATACTTTTGAAGAATAATTAATACCATAAACAATGAAATACATTACTACAATTACACTGGGATTACTATTTCTTCAAGCGACTCAGGCACAAAAAGCAGGTACTATAAAATACCTTGAAACGATCAAACTAGAAGTCAAAGAAATTGAAGGTATGGATTTCGGGGATCTGATGCCATCAGAAATCTCTACTAATAAAGAACTATTATTTTCTGATGCTATAAGTGTGTATAGAGAAAGTAAAGACAATGTCTCTGAAGATATAGAAATGGAAAGCGATGATGGCTCATTCAAAATGGTTCTAAAAACCAGTGAGGGTGAAGAAATTCTTTACACAGACATAAAAGGTAAAAAAAGTATTCAGCAGACTTCTTTCATGGGTAAAGACTTCTTAATACAAGAAGACTTAGAAAATCCTAAATGGAAAATCACTAATGAAAAGATTAAATACCTCGGCTATGTATGCCAAAAAGCAACAATGACAGAAACAATAGATGCCATATCAGAAGAAAATGACCACACCTCCGAAGAGAGAGACATTGTAGCATGGTTCACTTCCGAAATACCTGTGGCTATAGGCCCTCGAGATTACTACCAACTACCTGGTGCGATTCTAATGATTTCAATAGATGAGGGGAAAACTGAAATAAAAGCAACTGAAGTTCTCAGAGGTACTCCAAATAAAACAGAGTTAGAAAAGCCAACAAAAGGACAAAAGGTAAGTTCTCAAGAATTCGTAAATATAATGAGTGAAAAGATGAAAGAAATGCAAGAAATGTATGGATCAGGAGAACAAGCAATAATGATTAGAGGGTAATCAGATATCACCTTAGCCATAGACCTATATACTTTTTGCAAACTCTATCATAGCAAGTCTTCTACTGCTATCCACTTATTAAATAAGAACATGAAATATCTCCTGCTCCTAATAATTAATGTCTTAGCTATTACTACAGTTCTTGGTCAACATATTATAAAAGGCAAGGTGGTAGACACCGAAGATCAGCCTCTCGTAGGTGCGACAGTAGTTATTTTGGAACCTGTAGATTCTTCCATGATATCATTTGGCATTTCTGATCATAATGGTGAATTCAGGTTAGAAGATTTCATAAAGGGAGATGTAATACTCCAGATTAGCTTCATTTCCTTTCAAACGCTTTATAGAACTATATCGATTTCAGCGGCAGAAAAGAAAGTAAACATTGGAAATTTTGCCCTTCAGCCTTCATCTGCTATTTTACAAGAAGTGACTGTCAAGGCCGAACATATTCCGATGGGGATTGTTGGAGATACGGTCAGTTATAATGCCGCCGCTTTTCGAGTAAAACCTGGAGCAAGTGTCGAAGATCTCTTAAGAAAGCTCCCAGGCATAGAAGTGCAGCGTGATGGAACGATTAAAGCAATGGGCAAAGAAGTACAAAACGTACTTGTTGATGGGAAAGAATTCTTTGGAGATGACCCCAAGATTGCAACTCAAAACCTGGAAGCCGAAACGATAGACAAAATTCAAGTATTCGATAAAAAATCGGAATTGGCAGAATTCACGGGAATCGATGATGGAAGCGAAGAAAAAACAATCAATCTCAAACTCAAAGAAGAATATAAAAACGGAGGTTTTGGGAATGCCGACATTAATGGCGGTAGCAAATCCAGGTATGAAACTAAACTAAATTATAATCGCTTCTCCTCTCGCATGCAGGCAGCACTTATCGTCGGAGCTAACAATACTAACAAACAAGCGTTCTCATTCAATGAGTATATTAGCTTTATGGGTGGGTTAGCTAATGCTATATCTGGAACAAATCAAGGAATGCAATTTGGAGAATTTGGGCCAAATACCACACCTCAAGGGTTGTCTGATAATATTTCTTCCGGACTCAACTTCAACTATGATCTGAGTGATAAGTTGAAGTTATCAAGTCACTACTTTTATCTCAGATCTGACAGAAATCTTAATAAGAATACTGATAGTGAACAATTCACTATCAACGATCGATTCTTTTCCGCGGACACTTTATCCTCTTCTCGATTGAGGCAAGATCATAGATTGAATTTAAAACTGAACTTCAAGCCAAATCCCTTAACCCAAATCCAATGGAAAAACTCGATATCAGGGAATTTAGGAAAGTATAGTTCTCAATCATCAACTGTCTATAATCAAAGTAATGGCATTCTAAATTCGACATCATCCCTTCTAAGAAATGCAGAATCTCAATTCAATTATCAAGGAAGTTTAACTTTTCGTAAAAAATATAATAAGAAAGGGCGCAATTGGATCACCTCGGGAAAATATAATCAAAGTCATTCAGATCAAGAAAGTGATGTTTACAATGCTTTTGAAACCAGAGACGAAGAAACCGTTATAAATCAGTTTCAGAAATATCTTTACAACAAGAAAACTGCTTCCATCTCTTCGAATTTCACAGAACCTGTAGCAAAAAAGGTGTACTTATCTTTAGGCTTTAATTTCGAGAAAGAAAAAGAAGAACCTGAAAAATCCTTCTTTGACAAGTTCAATGATATGAGCATTATCAATAGGGACTTAAGTGCACAATACGAAAAGAACAATACTATCAGCAGAGCTAGTCTCTCAATTAGACGCAACTCTAAGCACACAAAAATAAATACTGGCATTAGCTACCAACATACTACAATAGAAGGGCTCACCAAAAATGATTTCAACACCCAATCTTCCTCAATATTTACCAATAAATCTTCCTTCTGGCTTCCCACATTCAAATTAGAACATAATCTTTCAAAGAACAAAAGCATAGAATTTAGTTATAGGACACAGGGAATTTTGCCAACACTCGAGCAATTGTCTCCAATACCAAACAATAGTAATCCAAATATTCTAATTTTAGGCAACCCAAAACTATCGCCAACTTACAATCATCATATAGATTTACACTATAGAGCAATCGATCAATTCAATTTCAAAAGTCTATTTCTCTCTATCAACTTTCTACAGGCTAAAAATAGAATAATCAATGAAGTCTCTATAAGTGATCAATTTATAAAAGTATTTAGGCCAATAAATTCAGACGATTATTCTCAAGTATCGGGATACTCATCTTATGCCGCACCAATAAGGCTATTAAAGCTAAAATTCAATGCAAGCAGTAGATTCGTATGGGCCAAATACAGCACAAATCTCAACAACACTTCTAGCTCCGTAACACAGAGTAATATTACTCTTGATTTTAATTTAGAAAATCGGAATAAAGAAAAAATTGATCTGGCTACGGGAATTTCCATGGAGTACAATACAAGGAGGTTTGAATTGGACCCGAATTTTAATCAACATTTTTTCAACTATTCAATATACTTAGACGGCATCTTGAGTCTTAGTCAATCATGGACATTAGCCAGTAAATTAGACTATATCACCTATAGCAATGAATACTTCTCAGAAGGAAGAAGTCTAACATTATGGGATCTCTCAATCAAAAAATCGTTTAATAAAAACAAAGTAGCAATCAGCTTGGCTTTAAATGATATCCTGAATCAAAACAGAGGTATAGAACGGTATGGAGGTTTGAATTCTCTTAATGAGTCTCGATTCAATACCCTTTCTCGCTACATAATGATCGGTATGAAAGTAAAACTCGGCAGGAGAAAGTCAAAAGGGAATATTCTAACAGATTAGGCTTGAATCAAAGAATAGTAACACCTACATCTATTCCAGTAATTTTGTCCAGTTAAATCTCTCGCAATACCAGAGTCCTTTATATTCGCGAATATGATAAATAGAGATCAAGCGCGCGAAATATTGTTCGATATGACAAAGACAGATTCTCTGCGCCGTCATGCGAGAACTGTTGAATTAGTTATGGAAGCTTTGGGGCATCACTTTGAAGAAGACGCAGAAGTATTTGCTATCACAGGATTACTTCATGATGCGGACTACGAAGCCTTTCCAGAAGAGCACCCAAATGTGATCGTGAATCAGCTCAATGATATGGGCGAAAGCAGTATAGCTCATGCCATTGCAGGGCATTATACTCCTTGGGGGGTACCTAGAGTTTCATTATTAGATAAATGCATAGTGGCCGCAGACGAATTAACAGGATTCATAGTCGCTGCAGCGCTTATCAGACCCACCAAAATAGAAGGGATGAAAGTCAAATCGGTTATGAAGAAATTCAAAACAGCAACATTTGCAGCTAAAGTGGATCGGGAGGAATGCCGCACAGGAGCAGAACTTATTGGAATGGAGTTCAATGATCTTGTAGTCTTTATTATAAAAGTGCTACAAGAGAACAAGGTAGAATTACAACTATCAGCATAGTGCTCAAAATACCTTAAGATGAAAGAAGTCACATTAAGAGCATTTACGAAGTCTGACATACCACGCATAGCAACACTTGCTAACGATACTCGGATATCAAACAATTTGAGAGACTACTTCCCGAGCCCTTACAAAATATCTGACGCTAAAGTATTTATGGATAAAATAGAAAAGCAAAACCCCAAGGAAAATCATGCTATCTATTGGGGAGAAGAACTTGTTGGCAATATTGGTATTCATCCTTTCACCGACCTCTATCGTTTTAGTGGTGAAATAGGATATTGGTTGGGAGTAGATTATTGGGGCAATGGCATTATGACGAAAACCGTACCCCAAATTATAAAATATGGGTTCGAAGTTATGAATCTGCGTAGAATACAAGCAGGCGTTATTAGATATAATCAAGCTTCAGCTCGTGTTCTCGAAAAATGTGGACTGATATTCGAAGCTGAGTTAAAAGATAAAGCCTACAAACTGGGTTCATTTCATGATGAGTTGATCTACGCTATAATTTCTAATATAGACCCAGAGCGGTAAATAAGGAACTTCTTTGAACAAATTCTTCTCCTAAGTATTGTGGCTCGTATAAGGAGTTTCTTTTGATGAAAGATTCTGTAAAACTCACTTTTTTTACTCCTTATATGAACATATGAAAACACTCAATATTGATAGTAGAGTAATAGATCAACCATTAGAGGTTGTATCACTTTTACTTGACACCCTTGCATCTACAGAAGATACCATTTGGCCTTATGAGAATTGGCCGGAGATGAAATTTAAACATGGGTTGAAAGAAGGATCAAAAGGAGGACATGGAATGATCCGATATACAATAGAAAAGTACATTCCGAAAAAACTTATTGAGTTTAGATTTTCAAAGCCAGTTGGGTTTAATGGCATACATAAACTTGAGATTCTCGAACGAGGAGACAGATCAACTGAAATTCGGCATACCATAGATGCAAAAATGGAAGGGATTGCAATCATGACCTGGGCCTTGGTCATAAGGCCACTCCATGATGCACTGCTCGAAGATGCTTTTGATAAAGTAGAAAATAGGTATCTTTCTCAAAAAAAGAGATCTGAATGGAGTAATTGGGTGCGATTCTTAAGAAGACTATTAGGAGCTTAAAGATATTCCTCTTGAACCTGGACTTACATATTGCTTTCTATCGTTAATTCATCTTTAATTAAACAATGCCGAAGAACCACTTTCCGCTTTATCTTAGGATGAATTGTCGAAATTCGACGTATTTAGTCTTTAGCTCCTTTAAAGAGAACATTTTTTCTGTGTAATACTTAGAAAACTCACTACTAAGCTTTTGATTTAGTGGAATAAATAAGTACTTTTGCGGCTCGAAATACATATTGTATTCGGATTTTCGTTTTCAAAGCACCCTTAAACAGGGTGCAAAAAGCATATTGCAATGTCAAAAGTTTGTCAACTCACAGGTAAAAGACCTATCTCAGGCAACAATGTGTCTCACTCTAAGCGTAGAACAAAGAGGAGATTCGAGCCAAACCTTCAGAAGAAGAAATATTATATCCCAGAAATAGATAAGTGGGCTACAATCAAATTGAGCACCGCAGCAATGAGAAATATCAATAAACTTGGTGTCTACGAATACCTTAAAAGCCTCGAGGCAAAGGGTGTCAAGACAGGAGTCGATTTATCAAAAAAGTAATACCTTCGTATCATGGCTAAAAAGTCTAAAGGAAATAGAAATCAGATCATTCTTGAGTGTACAGAGCACAAAAAAACAGGAATGTCAGGTACTTCTCGTTATGTAACTGAGAAGAATCGTAAAAACACTCCGGATCGTCTTGAAATAAAGAAGTACAATCCGATACTTAAGAAGTATACCATTCACAAAGAAATAAAGTAAAATGGCTAAAGTATCCAAAAATGCGCGTGTAGCGCAACGTGCAGCTAACGCTGGTTCAGGTAGAGATTTTGTAAAAGTTGTCACAAGTGTCAAAAATCCTGCTAACAATAAGTATTCTTATAAAGAAGTGATGATCCATAAGGACAAAGTCAAAGAATACCTTGCTGCTAATAAGTAATAGAAAATCAGAGAGATTTTATTTGAGAGAGGCTTACCTAATTTATTATGGTAAGCCTTTTTTCATGCATACCTATACCCTATCATCATGAGCTTTTTTAAGAAGTTTTTCAACAAGAAAAAAGAAGAAGATCTAAATGAAGGTCTTGAGAAGACAAAAACTGGGTTTTTCGATAAGATATCAAAGGCCGTTGCTGGTAAAAGTAAAGTTGATGAGAGTTTTCTAGATGAGCTTGAAAATATCCTCATTCAATCCGATGTAGGTCTCGAGACTACAATCAAGATTATAGAGCGTCTTGAGGTCAAGGTAGCTAAAGATAATTACATAAATACTCAAGAACTCAATGGTATTCTGCGAAAAATAATCGTTGATTTACTTGCCGAGAATAATACAGTTGACCTAGAAGATTTCGAGTTTGATGCAAGTCATAAGCCTCATGTTATGCTCGTCGTAGGCGTAAATGGCGTAGGTAAAACAACAACAATAGGCAAGCTTGCTCATCAATATACCCAACGCGGTAATAAAGTACTACTAGGTGCTGCGGATACATTTAGAGCCGCAGCTGTAGAGCAGCTTCAGATTTGGGCTGATCGAGTTGGTTGTGATTTCTACAGTAAAGGGATGAATACTGATCCTGCAGCGGTTGCATATGAAGCAGTACAGCATGGTATTAATGAAGGTCACGACCTCATAATAATAGATACTGCGGGTAGATTGCATACTAAGCTCTACCTAATGAAAGAACTTACCAAGATTAAAAACTCTGCAGATAAAAAAATGCCGGGCGCTCCTCATGAAGTCTTGCTCGTATTAGACGCTACTACTGGCCAGAATGCCATCGAGCAGGCCAAGCAGTTTACCGCGGCAACAGAAGTCACATCGCTCGCCTTAACTAAACTCGACGGAAGTGCAAAAGGAGGTGTCGCGATAGGGATCAGCGATCAATTCAAAATCCCTATTAAATTTATTGGAGTGGGTGAAGGTATGGACCACTTACAAGTATTTAATAAGAAGGCTTTCGTCGAGAGCTTGTTCAAATAGATCAACAACATTTGTTAATAAAGCATTAACTCAGTCTGTTTTAGTATCAATTGTGGTTCACAATACGTCTATTAATTACACAAGACCATAGTCTATGAAGTATTCCATATCTATATTTATTGTTTTACTGTTCATTACCTCTACTGCAGTATCTCAAAATGCCTCACAGATTGTCATCTGGGAGGTAGAAACTATCGATTTAGGAAATGTCAAAAAAGGGGATAAAGCAGCTAATTCTTATTCATTTATTAATATTTCAGATCAGCCCGTAGAGATAGATATTGTTTCGACTTGCGTATGTACAGAAGCCAAATGGACACAAGGAAAAATTGCTCCTGGTGAAAAGGGTGAGATTAATTTTGTTTTCGATAGCAGCCAGAAAGATCATGAGGAAGCCATCGATGTAGATGTATATTTCTTGAATGTAGAGACTAAGACAGAACGCCCATTTAGTTCTTTTCTAAGCTACACTTTCCAATTTGCTAAATAGGATATATTTGGCGTGCTCGGACACAGATACTGCCCTCGAGAAACAAATCATCCGAAAACTTCTACTTAACCAAATATTATACTTTTTTTTATTATATATTCCATAAAATATACTCCATCCTATAGAAGTTCTACCTTTGCGTAGGCAACGATACTATGGAGGAACGCTACCAAACTTTAGGTGAATATATTATTGAAAATCAGGCTGATTTCCAATATTCTACCGGAGAATTATCCAGACTTATCAACGCAATACGACTTGCCGCCAAAACAGTAAATCATCAAGTAAATAAAGCTGGCCTAGTTGATATAACGGGTGCTGCTGGAAGTGCGAATACTTCGGGAGAGGATCAACAGAAACTCGATGTCTATACCAACAATATCTTTATTAATACAATCACAAACCGACAGATAGTTTGTGGAATAGCGTCTGAAGAAAATGATGATTTTATCTCTGTAAATAGTGCAGATGGAGGATACAACAATAAGTGCGTTATGCCTAGGATCCCCTTGATGGAAGTTCAAATATTGATGTAAACGTTTCAGTAGGAACGATCTTCTCTATATATAGAAGAATTAGTCCTATTGGAACTCCCGTAACACTTGAAGATTTCTTGCAACCTGGGCACAGGCAAGTTGCTGCTGGTTATATCGTCTACGGGACTTCTACCATGCTGGTCTATACTACGAGATATGGTGTTCATGGATTTACGCTCAATCCTGCTATAGGCACCTATTATCTGTCACATCCTAATATGACCATAGCCAAGGATGGAAATATTTATTCTATTAATGAAGGCAACTATGTTCATTTTCCGAAAGGCGTAAAAAAATATATCAAGTACTGCCAGGAGGAAGATGGTGAACGGCCATATACATCAAGGTATATAGGTTCCTTAGTCTCAGATGTACATCGAAATATTATAAAAGGGGGGATATACATCTACCCTTCTAGTGCTAAAGCGCCCAATGGTAAACTGCGCCTTCTATACGAATGCAATCCGATGGCACTGATAATAGAGCAGGCTGGTGGAAGAGCGAGTAATGGATATCAAAGAATTTTGGATATAGAACCAAGCGAATTACATCAGAGAATACCTTTCTTCTGTGGTAGTACCAACATGGTGAAAAAGGCAGAGTCGTTTATGGAAGCTAATTAGAATTAGATGACTGAAATAGAATATATAATTCACTTATGAAAGCAAAACTACTTAAAGAGAATCTTGGCGTTTCGGCCTTGGTGCAGGATACTATCTTACATGGAGAAGGAACGCTTAGCAATACTGGTGCGCTCATAATTCAAACTGGAAAGTTCACTGGAAGATCTCCTAAGGATCGTTATGTAGTCAAGGATAGCTTAACGGAATCCACTGTTGATTGGGGGGATATAAATATTCCAATTGGGTCAGATGTATTTGATGATCTTGAAGAACAAATGCTTTCTTACGCTGAAACCTTAGACCACGTCTATGTCCGGGATGCCTATGCTTGCGCTTCCCGAAAATATCGGATTAATATTAAGGTGTATACAGAGTTCCCTTGGCAGAATATGTTCGCTTATAATATGTTCTTGCGTCCAGATGGGGAAGAAATTGCAAATCTTCAAAGCGACGAATGGAAAATCTATGCATTCCCAGGATCTAAGTCCAATCCTAAAAAACATGGAACGCGTCAGGAGAATTTTTCAATTATAAATTTTACGAAGAAGACAATTATAATAGGTGGTACGGCCTATACGGGAGAGATTAAAAAGGGAATCTTTTCTGTATTGAACTATGTACTACCCACACAACGCAATGTGCTAAGCATGCACTGCTCCGCTAATGTAGGCGCGAAAGGAGATACCGCCTTATTCTTTGGACTTTCTGGAACTGGAAAAACGACACTATCTAATGATCCAAATAGAAGGCTTATAGGAGATGATGAGCATGGGTGGTCAGAAGCCAATGTCTTTAATCTAGAAGGTGGTTGCTATGCCAAAGTGATAAATCTATCAGAATCTAAAGAGCCTCAAATATATAAGGCGATAAAATTCGGCGCTATACTCGAAAACATAGGGCTACAAGAAGATGGTCATACGCCTGATTATGAAGATAAAAGCATCACTGAAAATACGCGCGTAAGTTATCCGATAAATCATATCGATAATATTATGTACAATTCACGAGGTGATTTACCTAAGAATATTTTTTTTCTTACCTGTGATGCATTTGGCGTCCTACCTCCGATTGCGAAATTGAATAAAGAACAGACGATGTATCACTTTATCAGTGGCTATACGGCAAAGATCGCAGGTACTGAAACGGGAATAACGGAACCACAGGCGACCTTCTCAGCATGCTTTGGATCTCCATTTTTACCACTACATCCAACGCAGTATGCTAGGATGCTCGGAGAAAAAATTGAAGATAGCATAGATAAGGGCAATGGAGATGTTAATGTCTGGCTCGTCAATACTGGCTGGACAGGCGGGCCATATGGTGATGGAAGCCGAATAGAACTTTCGTTTACAAGAGCTATAATAAAAGCCGCATTAGAGGGACAACTCAATAAAGTAGAATATCAGACACATCCTTCCTTTGGATTAGAAATACCTAAGAGTTGCCCAGATGTTCCAAATGCGATCCTAAATCCACGAGATACTTGGCGCAATGAGGAAGATTATGATTTGGCTTGTCAAAAACTGGTAGAACTTTTCCACAATAATTTTGGCAAGTATGGAGAAGAGGCTGGCACAAAAATAGTATTATCAGGCCCGAAGTAAGTAAGAAGAGCCAAAGTAGATGTACGCTATTTTTTATAATGTTCTAATATTACTGCTCCACATAGTTCGCCTCAAAATGCCTATGAGCTTGTAGCGTTCCTGCTATGGTGGCTAGTGGTGGAGCAATAAAAACACCTATAATTGGAATGGCAAGGAGAAAGATAAAAACGATCCCATTCCCCATACACATCGCTTTATTCTCACTCATAAAACCCAAGGTGTCGCGATAAGATAGATGGCGTTCTGCCCATAAATCGAGATTTCCAAATCCAGCAAAATAAGATTGAACCAACAAAATCAAAGGACCAGAAACTGCAGTCAATACGGGAATCAATCCAAATATTAGTAACAAGACCGTAAGAGAAAGTTCTCGAATTACATTTCTAATTGAAACTTTTACACCTCTTGAAATTTCACTAATGATAGAACCGCTTTCAATTCGTGCATTATAAGGATCTATCTCCGCTTCTACCTTTGCGGACAAAGCACTCATAATCGGTGCGGTAAATATCAGCACCAAATACTTGAATATAGCGAAGAATAAAACACTACTAAGAACAAACGAAACCCAGCTCCCGAGCGTAGGACTAATTTCTAAATCCCATGGTATCCAACTTAAGATCCAACTTCCTAATGGGCCAAAAGAAGTGTATGCTATCCCACCGAATACGGCCAATATTCCTAATCCTATAAGACCGGAATATAAGAAGTACCTACCAAGACCAGCTTTAAGAATAAAAGCAAAAGCTTCAACGTATGAGAATATACCACGGAAAAATACTACAATCATAAAGCAAATGTAAATGATCCAACCTACTAACCGAGTAACATTCTACTACTGAAGAAAATCAGTCGACTAATTACAATATCTCCAGAATGGAGAGCTCATACTAAGCACTTGGCTTCTTTCTCTTAGTTTTGAAGAGCTCTTTAACTTGCTTTTCATTGAGGAATCCAAGGTCCTGAAATACCGCAGAAACAAACTTTTTGATATCCTGATAATCCTTGCTTCGCTTTTGAGTATACTTTCTCAACAACTTCCGCACGTAAGACATGCTGATTCCCTTTACACTTTGATTGAATTTCTCATTATCAAGTATATTCATATAAACTACAAATACCTTATTCAATTCAAAATATTCATTAAAGTCATCTATTGAAAGACTTAGCATAAATTTTTCAAACTTAGCAAAAATGAAGTTTCTAAAGCAAGCATTCTCTATTGAAGTTCCTCTGTTACTTTCGTAATAAGACTTAGTAATTTCGATAGCCTCTGGAGTGATATATCCTAATTTGTTTACTTCAACAGTCGTCGTCATAAAGCTACTAAGAGATTCTAATTTCGTCTTAGCTACTATAGGTGCAAACCGATCATAATCTTCATCTAATACAGCTTTCAAGCCTCCTTGTATCTTTAAAAGCATATCATAAACAAGGCCTTCTCCCCCTTTCTGATATTCGTCTAAACGTTTTGCCAATGCATTACAATCCGCTTCCTTGAGGTCAAAGAAAAGACCAATAATTAGTAATATCTCCAAGTGCTCAGGACTACTACCTAAATCTTTGTTATTAACAAAACCCTTTGAGTAGTCGTAAACGGAGACACTTGTAACATCTGAGTGTGCTGCTCTAAAAGAAAGGAAATTCACAATAGACTTATACTCTATTTTTACTTCAGGTGAGGTACTCGGTAACGTAGCCGTTAAAAAATTAAATGAAGTAAATTGCTTAGAATAACGAAGATGAGAAGTGTGACGCGATCTTAAATCCGCGTACTTTCCATTCTTCTGACTCGTCAAGAAGGCCCTTACTTGCTTACTACCTACTTCAGCAATAAGGTTTGTAATCCAAATATCACTACTCAATGCAAAACCGACTTCTACCGTCTGTCCAATTCTGTTCTTCAATAGTTCAAAATTAGAAGACTGAGCTATGGAGAGAAGTACATTTTTAAAATGCTCTTGAGGCCGTATGTATTTATAATTATCATTTAAAGCACCGCGCAGAACGGAGTATCCAAGTATCCTAGGAAGGAATAAGCCTTCTAATCCTTCATCCAAAATATCTTCCTCAAGTATCTCTAATTGAAGCGGATTTTGTTCCGCAACCTCAAGATGAAGCGCCTCTATTTTAGGCTCATACAGCTCTTTCAGCCCATCATATTGATCCTCCTCTTCTTCATCCAAATATTTGGCGAGAAGTTCAGAGCCTTGAATTTGAGATTTGAGGTCTTCTAATGAAGCTTTGTACTTGTCATCAAGCTGCGTCATGACGTAAATGCTTTAAATCAAATAAATTAAAAGAATACAGAAATAAAAGTAGCCAAATTTAAATGGGATTATTTACTTCTGCTCTTTGTCTTCAGTAACTTCGCTAACTGCTTCTTTTACTACTTCAACCACTTCCTCTTTAGCTTCGATTACTTCTTCCTTCGCTTCCACAACAACCTCTTCTGCAGCAGTCGCTACTTCTTCAACAACTTTAGCTGCCTCTTCAACTGCCTCTGTCGCATCTGCTACTACTTCCTCAACTACCTCTTCCTTTAATTGGAAATCAGTATTTACCTCTTCATCTTCCGCTACTTGAAAATCAGTATTTACTTCAGGTTCTGCTACTTCTTCTTGATATACTTTCTTCGGTGTACCGTTTACAGCTCTATGGAAAGCAAGCTTCTCCTGAAGAGATTCCTCAAATCGCTCAGCAATCTTAGCATCTTTTGCTGCGATAAAATCACCTAATAATTTGTCCGCATCCTCTTGAGTCAATGCTCCTTTGGTTACACCTCTTTGTAAGTGCTTCTTGTACATTACTCCTTTAAAGCGCAGAATTGCTCTTGCTGTTTCTGTAGGTTGGGCTCCTTTCTGTAACCACTCGAAGGCCTGATCTCTATCTAATTCTATAGTTGCAGGTTTCGTCATAGGATTATAGCTGCCTATTTTCTCTATGAATTTTCCATCTCGAGGAGATCTTGCATCAGCAACGATGATGTGATAAAAAGGTTGCTTTCTTCGGCCACGACGAGCCAATCTGATTTTTACTGACATTTTTTAAATTTACTTGGATTAACCAAACCTCGTTTGAATACATGAATATTCTCGAGGATTACTAAAAGAGCCGCAAATGTAGACAAAATTTATCTGTAATCCGACGGTTCAAGAGTGTTACATTAATTGATTCTGAAGCAAAAGGAGGAAATAAATAAATCACCTTTTTACTCGATAATATTTACTTGTGCCGTATCCCGAAGCAATAAAAATTTAAAATCATACTTCCGGATTTTGGCATTCAATACAAGGGTATCTTTGGTAAAGTGCAGAATATCATATGTTATATTCATGTCTCCACTTTGCAATATAGTTTCTCCAGTAAACTTATACGAGAACTCCCCATCCTCTTGAAGGATATTGGTTCGCAACAGCGAATCTCCAATAAAAGTAAAATAGGCATCTTTCAAAGTGGTAGTAGGCCTACCGCTTCTTTCTGCATATTCGAGTAGCCAGTTACCTCGTAGTTGTTCCGCATTCTGCACTTCATTTGTACAGCCATAGAAGAACACCAATAAAAAGGATACTATAGATAACTTATTGAAAAGGCGACGGTGATAGTCCGAAGATTCAACTAAGCTCTGTTGAAGATACATGCTATTATTTAGCGCCGAATTTCTTCTCCTTAATCTTCGCTTTCTTACCTATTCTATCTCTAAGATAGTAGAGCTTAGCTCTTCTCACCTTACCATGCTTATGTACTACGATTTCCGTAATACTTGGACCTGCAAATGGAAAGATTCTCTCTACTCCTACATTTCCTGATATCTTGCGAACAGTAAATGTTTTGGTCGCTCCAGAACCTTTAATCTGAATAACATCACCTTTGAAGATCTGAATTCTTTCCTTTGCCCCTTCAACGATCTTATAACTCACTGAGATGTTATCTCCAGGTCCGAATGCAGGATATGATTGCTCCTTAGATAATTCTTGTTGCACAAATTTAATAGTGTCCATAGCTGACTGATTTTAAAAGTGGCACAAAGGTAATATATCTGTTTCATATTGTCATATTAATTTTGACCTAATATGAAGCGATTTCTTAACAACTAAAAGGTGACTTCTTTTGGACTCCCAAGCAATCTTATCTTACCAGAGTAGCATAACCTCTGGTTTCTTTAATTTCCCCACGAGGTACGCGATATCGAGCTACATATAGATATACGCCACCAGGCATATCGTTTCCAGAGTTATTAATCCTTCCATTCCATCCCAATGTTGGATCTTCAGTGCTAAAAACCTCTGCTCCCCAACGATCAAAAATAATAAGTTTGAAATCATTTAGTAAAGCTGCACTACCGACTCCCTTGAAGGAATCATTTCTACCATTACCATCTGGAGTAAATGCATTAGGATAAAATATATCAGCGACAGGAGCGATATCTATTACCTGCAAAGTAGTATCTATACAACCATTGCTACTGGTAGCTTGAAGGGTGACTAAATACATCCCCGTATCTCTAAATTCGTAAGTAGGATTATCTTCAAATGAAAGCCCCTCATCCCCAAAATCCCAAAAATAGCCTATCGCTCCTGTAGTGAGGTTCGCAAAGGAAACTTCATTTTGAAAGATTGTAGGACTCTCAGGAGTAAAGGTAAAATTGGCCTCTGGCCCTTTCTGAACCTGGATCAGGCTATTAAAATTTCTACTTATTTCACATCCTATAGGAGAAGTTATACTTATAGAGACATTGTATACCCCGTCCTCTTCAAAAATGTGAGTTGGGCTAAGTTCAAATCTATTATCACCTTCTGATCCATCACCAAAACCCCACTCTATCATATAGCTATCGTTGATCGGAGCTGTTATGTTATCAAAAAACACTTCTGCAGGCTCACAACCCAGAAACAAACTTGGCTCCACGATAATAGTACTTGGTGCTGGTTGATAATTCACACTTTTTTGCGTTCTATCGATACAACCATTATTATCCTCTATTTCTAATTGGACGATTCTAAGGCCTGGAATTTGATATGTATAGCTTGGATTTACTTGACCAGAACTTGCATTAGCCTCTCCAAAATCCCATCTTCTTTCTCGGATAAATTGAGCGTCCGTGAATGAGAGATCTTCAAATACTACTGGACCCGCAACACAGGTATCATATTCAAATTGAAAATCCGCTTCCAAACCAGGATATACACTTATTGTTACAAGAGCACTATCCGTACAATTTGGAATTCCGGGATTTAGAACCATTTTGGCTTGATAAATTCCTACATCAGGAAGTGTAAATGAAGGATCTTTTTCGGCTGATGTCAGTAAGTTTCCATCAACATCTATCTCCCAGTAATATTCCTGTATATCTATATCACGAACACTTTCATTTCTAAACTGAACATTCAAGTCCCCACATAGAATCACCTCGAACTGCTTCTCGCCTAAAGTGCGATCAGAAGCGATTCGAGCTTCGACTGCCTTTTCACAACTGCTGACAATAAACTGAAAGTCACGCCTAATAGTACTTAACAAAACACCGTCCCTATACTCCTTGGCACAGACTGCCATTACATGCTCTCCAATAATAGTAGGAGTACCACTTATCAACCCGGTATTGGCATTAATTCCTACTATTGGGCTGCCGCCCATCGGTGCTGCTATGGTAAATTGAGGTACCCGGAATCTCACTTCTTTAAAAGCATCTGGACCACAAAAGGAAGGATCGGGTATTACCGCCCCACAATTAGACCTCGGGAGATCACTATCATTCCCTCCCGCTGATAAAGGAACACAAAACTCATACACCACCTCATCTCCTTCTGCATCACGAGCTGAATGGTCATATTCCAGCGGGAAGCCTGCACATACTATCAGCGGTGGAAACTCATTATAAATCGGACTATCATTACATAGTAGGAGAGATTCTGCTGTAAACTCTATTGCGAAAGCTGCTCCGAATTGTCCCGGAGTAACTAAGTTACTTATCGACTCACTTCTGCAGCATCTTTGATAGGCCACCATATATTCTGCTCCAGGAACGATATCAATCTCCATATCAAATTCGTAAACAGCCCGCTCTACAAAAATTGCTGGTGGTGCTATAAGACATGGTTGTGTATTTGCTGGAACGCGTTCTCGTAGGATATATACTCTTGGGGGGGTCTTTGTTACAAATGTCCAAGAATTGCTACCATTATTCCTTCGGAATAAACCAAATTCAGCACCCAAATTTTGACTGCTAGGTCCGCCATCGTAATCAGCACCTTCTTCATCTCGACCATCTCGGTACATTTGAAATTCAAAATGCATTATCACACGATTGTTCATCGTATCAAGGCTTAAACAATCAAAAAAAACATCGCCTCCAATAATATGCTTAGCCTCTGATATAGAATTCAAGCCAATACATATAGCTAATGTTAATATATATTTAGAAATTTGTCCCCTCAACATTAATTACGGTTTGAATCTTTCACATGAGCTGTCCATCAAATACAACAGTAACGATTCTAAGCAAGGTAGTGTTTTAAGTTAAAGCGATCAAATGGAAGAAAAAAGTTTAATAGACGTAAATGTCGAAGATCAGATTAGTAAAGCATCCGCTGCTTTAGCCAAAGGATACTCTATTCTTTACCCAACTGATACAATTTGGGGATTGGGTTGTAACGTACTGAATCAGAGTGCTGTGGAGTATATTCGGGAAATAAAAAAATCTCTCGATAATGAACCTATGGTCCTTTTAGTAAACAGCATTGAGATGATAAAGGAATATGCGGCTTATATTCATCCTCGAATAGAAACACTCCTGTTACATCATGAACAACCGCTTACGTTAATATATGATGCATTGAGTAGTGCTCCCGATCATTTAGTTTCTGAAGATCGTCGTATTGCGATCAGATTGTGTCACGATAGCTTCTGTAATGCTATTATTTATGAAATGGGATTACCGCTATTAGCAACCTCTGCTTCGACATATGGGCAGTCATATCCGATAAATTTCGAATCTATTGAATCAGAAATCAAAGAGAAAGTAGACCATATAGTTTTATACAATCAGGATGAAGCTCAGCAGCAACAGCCTTCTATTATTGCGAGTTTTAATCACAAAGGAGATTTGGAGTTTATTAGATCATAACAGAACTTTGGGACTCTTACAGGCCTTTAAGTATGGCATCGTAGCTATCTGATAATAAAAGTTCATAAGCTTTCTTTACCTGCGCATCCATGTATTTACTATTAATCATACTTCTTGAATGCATTGAAAAGTCTAACATCCCCCAAGTTGCTTCCAAATTTCTTTGATACTCACAGGAATCGATAGCCCCTCCCCCTTTCTCATTGGCAGCTTCATCTAAATATTTATACAATGCATCCATATTCCAAAGTTGCTCAGCGATATAAGTCCGCTGAATTTGGTTTGCATGGGTCTTATCATCCTCGCACATTGAAAATAGAACATCTGGAGTCACACCTCTTCCCTGAGGGAGCTTTCGCTGGTTTTTTAATGAAAAGTATGTTGAGTCAGAATTGGACTTTTGACTAATATATCTTCCTGATGGGAGTCTATATGCTCCTATAGTCAGGTTTATACTTCCATCATTGCTAAGGTTATAATTCTGCTGAATAACTCCTTTTCCAAAAGAATTTGTGCCCATTATCACAGCTCTATCGTGATCCTGTAGAACAGCGGCCATTATTTCGCTAGCAGAAGCGGAGCGCTCATCAATCAAAACTACAACCCTTCCAAGATCAACAAAAGTTCTTCCATTAGAATTATAATCTTGAACCTGTTGAGCATTATCTTCTGTGGAGAGAAGGACTACTTCTTTTTCAGTAAAAAATTGATTCAACAGTTTAATCGTTTCGTCAACAACGCCGCCCAAGTTTCCACGAAGATCTATTATCAAATGCTCGACCTTAATAGAATCCATATGATATCCATCGAGTTCGTCCATAAAGTCCCTAAAAACTCCTTTATAAAACCTTTTGATCTGAATATACGCAATATCAGAATGCTCCTCTACCAAAAAGCTCTTTACAAGTGGCAATGAAACGCTCGTTACCGAAAGAGAATACGACTCAATCTCATTACTCAATCTATGCCATACCGTTAATGAAATCTGATCGCCAACATTCCTACGACTTAATCTTCCAATACTATCGATATCAATTGACTGCTGTTGAATATCGATGCTATCAATCATTAAAAGCACGTCTCCTCTACTAATATCCGTTTGTGATGCAGGTCCATTAGGAATGATAGTAGAAACGAATAGGGAATCATTATAACTCATATATTCGATCCCTATTCCTTCATAAAGACCATTCACGTATCTATTGTAATCCTCGTCTCTAGCTTTTGGAAAATAATGACTGTAAGGATCTAACTCCTCAATCATATCTGCGAGTACAGCATTTGTAAAATCTTCATACAATATGTCCCCGTAGTACTTAGACCTAATATGCTGAAGAGCTTCTACAATACTTTGTTCAGGGGCTTTGTCTACTCTACTTACAATTCCATCATATTCAAGAGATTTTTGCAATCTCATACCAAAGATCATACCTATTGCCGCGACAATACCTAAAAGAAGAGGTAAGAATTTAGAGGTTTTACTCATGGTGCAAATCTAATCCATACATTCGGATCGCTTTTATTAATCCAAATTAGAATAAAATATATTATACGTCGATCAATAATATGACTAAGTTAAACTGTTAAAAAAGGACCAAAATTAAATATAATCTAACTCATAATAACGTATATTGGATATAATCTATATATTTTGGAATATTTTCAACCAAAATACCCCCTGTTTTCAGGGTATTAATTCATCTTTGAGTTTTCACTTATAAAACCATTTAACCAAAGATTTAAATTATGAGACAACGACCCGAATTAGATCATATCGATTTGCGAATTATTTCTTTGATGCTTCAAGATGCTAAAACATCTTATGCAGATATTGGTCAGAAATTATTTGTTTCCGGGGGAACTGTGCATGTTAGATTAAAGAAACTTACTGAAATGGGAATCATTACTGGTTCTCGATTGAAAGTGGATTTTTCGAAATTAGGTTTCGATATAATTGCTTTTTTAGGGATTTTTCTTGAAAAAAGCCAGTACTACAATGAGGTCATCCAGGCACTAAAAGAGATTCCTGAAGTGGTTTCTGCACATTACACCACAGGTAACTATAGTATATTTGCGCGCCTAATGTGCAAAGACACTGAACACCTTAGAGATGTTCTTTCGACAAAGATTCAGACGATAGAAGGAATTCAGAGAACAGAAACCTTTATCTCCCTAGAAGAATCAATTAATCGCCCGCCTAAGGTCTACGAACCAGAAGAAGGGGAATAATAAATCCCTCCTACCCGAAATTATTAATGTAAAAGGCCCAGTTTGAAATCAAACCGGGCCCTTTTTACATTATATCTATTTGCTACTAGGCACCTAAGTAATGCTTAAGTAATTTACTTCTAGATGAAGATCTTAGCTTATTGATTGCCTTGTCTTTGATTTGTCTTACACGTTCTCGCGTTAAGCCAAACCGCTCACCAATGTCCTCTAAAGACATCGGATGTTTCACACCAATACCGAAGTACAACTTTATAACGTCACACTGACGTTCAGTAAGCGTCCCAAGAGACCTTTCTATCTCTGTTCTAAGAGATTGGCCATATTCAAGATCTATATCCGTACCTGGAGTCTTATTATTCTCCAATACATCAAGAAGTGAATTGTCCTCCCCTACTACAAAGGGTGCATCCATAGATACGTGCCTTGCAGCAACCCCAAGAGTTGTTTCAACCTCCTCCGAAGATATTTCTAAAACTTCTGCAAGCTCGCTAGCAGATGGCTCTCTTTCAAATTGTTGTTCCAACTCTGAAAAAGCTCGATTAATTTTATTCAATGAGCCAACTTTATTCAAAGGGAGTCTCACGATACGTGATTGCTCAGCCAACGCTTGTAAAATTGACTGCCTAATCCACCAAACCGCATAGGAGATAAACTTAAATCCTCTCGTTTCATCAAAGCGTTGTGCTGCTTTAATAAGACCTAAGTTACCTTCATTGATCAAGTCACTTAATGACAAACCTTGATTTTGGTATTGTTTTGCAACCGAGACTACAAATCTCAAGTTGGCTTTAGTCAATCTTTCGAGGGCTTCTTGGTCTCCCTCTTTAATTCTTTTCGCCAGATCAACCTCCTCTTCAGGGGTCAAGAGATCTACCTTTCCAATTTCTTGTAGGTACTTCTCAAGAGACTGACTCTCTCTATTAGTAATTGATTTTGTAATCTTAAGCTGCCGCATATATCAAGTTGAGATTAAGCTTTTGTTAAATTAACAGGCCACGAAGATATACTATTTGACAAAAAGTGCGCCAGAGATATTTCATGAAGTAATAATTAAATTATTCATCAACTTTAATCGTAATATACTTGTTTTAGTGAATATTTTATTATTTATTGCCGCGATCTTACAAAAACAAGGCTTAGGCCTTAAAAATAAGTTGTCAGAATGAGTAGAGTGAAGGTGGAAAATGAGTTTCTTTTTAGGGCTTCTCCAGCCATATTATATAATTTTTTTACTACACCAACTTGTTTGGTGAGATGGTTTTGCGACGTAGTAGACATACAAGATGATGTATATACGTTTGAATGGGAGGGATCCGAAGAAGCGGCCGAGTTGGTAGATGACATTGAGGAGGAGAGAGTAAGATTTATCTGGGAGGATGCTGATAAAGGGGAATATCTGGAATTTAGAATGTATAAATCAGATGTTACTAACGAGACTATTCTGGAAATCATTGATTTCTGTGATAAAGGAGAAGAAGCAGAAAATTTAGATTACTGGAGTACTCTAGTGGACAGTTTAAAAAGTGCTACTGGAGGGTAAAGAATTAATTCTTAGATACCGACCTTCTTCTTCCGTGCGTTAAACAAGCGTAAAAACTCAACCTATACAGTTCGGATTGTTAATAATTGCTGTTTTTAGTAATTATTGATGACCTATTTGTTCATCAAATCTTTGATAGTGAGGTATACGCCAATTGCAATTAATGCTCTGATTTCAACTTTCATAGTACTGGCTGGACTAGCACTGTACCACCTATTTTTTGCCTCGGAAACTATACTTATTGACAAAAGCATTTCTCCTACTTATGCTGAAGTTAGCTTAAATAAGCCCCATAGGAACTGGAAGGAAAATTTCCTCAGTAGTTCTTACGCCCCGAATTTCAATAAGGCAGCAAAGAACACCACAGCATCTGTAGTTTTTATAAATGCTTATGAGAAAGTTGGAAGTTCGCTATTTAAAAATGAGGTCAAGCGCGAGAAAGGTTCTGGAATTATTATTTCAGCCGATGGTGATATCATTACTAACTACCATGTTATTGCTAATGCAGATTTTATTGAAGTTACGTTAGCTGATAAGAGAGAGTTTGTCGCTCAAGTTATAGGAACGGACCAAGTAAGTGATATCGCCCTATTAAAAATTGAGGCCGAATCTTTATCTCATTTATTATTTACCAATTCTGATTCTCTAAAAGTTGGTGATTGGGTATTAGCTGTGGGCAATCCATTTGGTTTACAATCTACAGTTACAGCGGGAATAGTCAGTGCCAAGGCAAGAGATATCGATATTATTGATAAAAACGACATTGGTTCTTATATTCAAACCGATGCAGTACTCAATCCTGGCAGTAGCGGAGGAGCTTTGGTCAACGCACAAGGACAGCTAATGGGCGTCTCAACAGCAATATTATCTTCTACTGGTAACTATCAAGGTTTATCATTTGCTATTCCGAGTAATGTAGCTCGAAAAGTTGTTGTAGATATTAAAGAATTTGGTTCTGTTCAACGTGGAAAGATAGGAGCTGGAATTAGGGATGTAGATGACGCAATGACTAAAAAACTAGGATTGCCTTCCGTCGCGGGGGTCTATATAAATACTATTAATCTTAATAGCGCAGCTTCCGATTCTGGACTCCGTAAAGGGGATGTTATCGTAAATATCTCTGGGCAAGAAATTAAATCTTCGCCAAGCTTTTACGAAAGCA
This sequence comes from Saprospiraceae bacterium, assembly GCA_047634015.1. Lineage (GTDB taxonomy): Bacteria > Bacteroidota > Bacteroidia > Chitinophagales > Saprospiraceae > JAJRXG01. Next base: position 13,414 of record JBLIDB010000002.1, on the reverse strand, counting down.
TAAACAAGTACCGCCCTGGTGATGGTATATCGATCGCTTACTATCGAAATGGAAAACTAAGATCTTGTAATTTGACCTTACGTAATCTATTGAATACAACTGATTATGTATCTGTAAGAAAAGACAAAATTCTAAGAGACCTCGGGATCGAAATTAGAGATCTCAATTCGATAGAAAAAGATCGAGTTAAATCCAATGGTATTATGATTATCAGTGTATCTAATGGAAGTCTAATCTCTCGGACCAATATGGAGCCAGGTTTTATAGTTGAATCCTTCAATAATATGCCGGTAAGTAATAGCCAAGAATTTATCGCTTTAATAAAAAATACTGCAGATTCAGTAATTCTAAGAGGATTCTACGAGCGATATCCTGGACATTTTCCATATAGTTTTACCTTAGAGAGCATAAACGCCAATTAGTAGATGAGAATAATATTCATTTTATGGGTTATTTCTCTTGGAGTTCAACATTCTAAGGCCCAATCCGATAGTCTTTCTATTCATTTGCGATCTGTGAGCTTGGTACAAGCCAATCTCATAGAAGCACTCAATCTTAATAAGGAACATAATTCTACCTTCTCCTTCTCCAAATCAGCATTTAGAAAAAATCTGCCGAAGTATAAAACAACTGCCTTTTTCTGTGTTCTTGAAGATAAGATCTTGAATACTAGTAAAGTTCCTATAAGGATGAGACTTGGCAGTCTTGATTATACGAATAGTATGGAGGGGAAGAACCCTTTTGACATAGAACTATCTAATGCGCTTACAATTCCTCATTAAAATTGACGTAAGGCCTTTGAAAGGAACTGTAGACAACTAAGCGCCCTCTATAAATCATCCAAATAAACTCATAAATATTGAGTTTATTCCTATTTCAAATCTAACAGATTGTCCACCCCAATAGGTCGGTGAACATTGAAACCTTCGGCGAACTCTTCTCCAATATTTCTTCCAAAAATTCTCATTGAACTTTCTACATGCTTCATAAAAGTAAGAGATGAAATCGGAGTTTCGACATCCTCCTCAGCGGATCTAAAGAATTGCGTTTTATAAGCTTTTATGGATTCCCATTTTTGATCTATAAATGGTGCCATCCCAACACATAAGTCAGGCTTCAGCTGCTTATCTTGAATATAATGATATAGCACATCCGCTCTAAAGGCCTCTCCTTGAATTTTTGTTATTTTCCTAAGACCTGAAAAGAAAAAAGCCTCTTTTACAAGTCGCGCTCCTCTCGAATGATCTGGATGGCGATCTTCCAAGGCATTTGCTAAGATAATCTTAGGTCGAGAACATCGAATTACTTCAGCGATCCTCAATATGTGAGATTCATCGATCTGTGAAAACCCATCTCGCATTGATAGATTAACCCTGAAATCAACCCCAAGGATCTCTGCGGCATTTAAAGACTCTTCTTTTCTTGTTTCAGCATTCCCCAAAGTCCCAAGCTCTCCTTCACTAAGATCACATAGCCCCACTTTATAACCTTTCTCTATATGGGATAATAAAGTACCAGAAGCACTTAATTCAATATCATCGGGATGAATACCAAAGGCTAATATATCGACTGTCTGAAGCTTCTTATATATCTCAATCATTCTTCGGGAAGTCTAAGTGAATGTATTACTCGTCTTACACTGAACTTACCCGCACCATTGGCCATAAGCAATAGTAGGGCCGCCGCTGTTCCTAAATTACGCATAAAATAAAGCGAATGTAATCTCCTAAATTCAAGAGGATCATTCCAAAATGAGTAAATAATAAAAGTAAACGGAATCCAATAGAGTAAGATCAGAAACCCACCAATACTGGCGTAATACCCTATTAAAATCAAAATACTTCCTAAAATAAGACTAAAAATCACTGCTCCAAGAAGTAAGTTTTGATTCCAAACTATACCGTAATCAGTCATCGTCTCTTTTGTATGCTTGAAGAAGACAATGGAATCATAGGCTTCATACAGGAATATAAAAGCTATGCAAAAGCGTGCTAAAAGGTCAATATAATCTTTCATAATTAACTATGGTTGACATCGGTCCAATCTACAAATGTAAGTTCTCTACTAAGATTTTCAACAATTTACTTTTGCGTAGAGCATATTACTCTTTTTTAAGAACACTCGATGTCCAAATGATAACTGCAGAGAGTGCTATTCCTCCTACAAAACAATAACTCAATAATAACCTAAGATTCGGCCAATCCGAAATCGCCTCATTAGGAATAAGTAGAGAAAGTAAAAATAAGACGCAAAAAAAGACAAATCTACACGCTAAACTCAACATACTATGAAATGTCGCTCTTTGACCAACACCCACTAAGGGAGTTATGATTTCATTGATTGGGGCTTTAATGGCCGCCCATGGTAGACTTCTCATAAGCACCATGCCAATAATAATAGGATGTAGACCTCTGCACATAGCGCCCACAATAAGATTCACGATAAGAAGCTGAATGAGAAGGTGATTACGCAAACCAAATTTACGTTTCCATACCATGCTGTATGCGGCCCCGAAAGCTCCTATATAGCGGGCGAAGGCATACAACAATCCAGCTAAAATCGGTGTAGATGAATCCCATATCTGACCGTCATCCTCTAAAAGCTGGATATACGGTTGATAAAATTCATAAGGCACATGGGTAATCGAAAAGATTATCACATAATATCCCGCAATCCAGCCTAAAGACTCAATATTAAGATACTTGAGAGACGCCACTAATTGATTAATAAAATTGGACTTAGCCTCAGATCTCATTTCCATTGTGAGAGGTTCAGACATTCTAACAAGAATAAACAGACTGATTAAAGCACTTGAAAATGTAGCGACATACGCTAAGCGAAAATCTATTAAAGCAAGGCCCCCACCCACTAAAGCGGCAGTTCCCCCAGCAACCATACCGTACTTATTGACGATTGCTTCACGATCGCCATATTCGTTGTCCCTCCCTAAAGCCGCAAGACTTTCGTAGTGAAAAACCGTATTTGTTCCAGACGTAAATGACATAAAAAGCGCAAATGCAATCTGACCACATGTAAACATTACAAAACTTCCTCCAATCAGATAAAACACGCATGCCAAACAGAGAAAAACGGCTCCAACTAAAAGAGTCTTTCTCCTCCCTACTAAATCAGAAAAATATCCGGTCGGTATCTCTAATATTACTACAGCAATATAATAGATGGATTCAAGAAGAAGTACTTCCTTAAGCCCTAAGTCTTCACTGAAATAAAGAAAGAATATCGGCAACCAAGCCAAAAAAGAACTTGCCGCATAGTACCATGGATAAAGTCTGATATTTCTTTCCAATACAACTTACTTCATTCATTTAAATCTTAGATACTCTATTCTAATTACAAATTGGAAGTAATCATACTTCTACCCTCTTCAATCGCCCTATCTAATCCATCAGGATTCTTTCCTCCTGCAGTGGCAAAGAAATCCTGGCCTCCGCCACCTCCTTGGATATTCTTTGATATCTGTCTTATTATTTGACCAGCTTTAAGATTATCCTTTATCAGATTCTTACTTATAAGTAATTGCAAGTTCGCCTTCCCACCTTGTTCAATACCAAATAAAACAATAACATCCCCTACACTCTGTTCGATATTATATGCTAATGTTTTCAACCCTGACATATCGATACCTTGCAATACTTTCCCTAAATACTTTACGCCATTAACAACTTCTATCTCTTCGAGTAAATCATCCTTCATCGAGGAAGCCTTCTCTGCTTTAAATTGCAATAGCGTCTTTTCTAATACTTTATTTTCTTCGAGAATAGACTTTACATTTTTTACAGTATTGGTTGGGTTCTTAAAGAGAGACTTAATATCATTAAGTTCTTGAATGAGGCCATTTACATGAGCTACAGCCTTTACAGAAGTGAGCGCTTCAATACGCCGAACTCCTGCTGCAATCGCAGATTCACTTTTTAATTTAAACAAGCCTATTTCCCCTGTAGCACCGACATGACACCCCCCACAAAGCTCTTTAGAGTAGTCTGAATCAAATATTACCATTCTAACAAACTCTCCATATTTCTCTCCAAATAGCATCATCGCCCCTGCTTCCTTGGCTGCCTCTATGGGAAGATTTCTATTTTCTTGCAGCGCTATATTCTCCCCTATTTTTCTATTTACTATAGCTTCTACCTTTTCAATTTCTACCTCAGACATTTTTTCAAAATGTGAAAAATCAAATCGCAATTGTTTCTCATTAACTAAGGACCCCCGTTGTTGGACATGATCTCCTAAAACTTCTCTCAGTGCAGCATGTAGCAAGTGAGTTGCAGTATGATTATTTTGAATTAATCTTCTTCTATTAATATCAATCTTGGAACTTCCCATTATTCCTATATTCGACGGAAGTTGATTTACATTATGGATAATTAGATCATTCTCTTTTTGAGTGTCATTAACTTTAATTTCTTCCTCTCCAAATTGCAAAACTCCCTTGTCCCCAACTTGCCCACCACTCTCGGCATAGAATGGAGTACGATCTAGTACAACTTGATAAACTTCTTTATCCTTTACTTTGATGGTTCTGTATTTTACAATTTGTACTTCGCTCAAAGAATTATGATCATATCCTTCGAATAAGACTTCGTCTACATTCATCAATTCTACCCAATCTCCAGCTTCTTTTTTGGCATCAGCTCGAGATCTACTTTTCTGCTCTTGAAGTGCCACTTCAAATCCAGCATCGTCTACTTCCCATCCAGATTCCTGGCCTATTAACCTTGTTAGATCTATGGGGAATCCGTAAGTATCGTAAAGTTCGAAAGCGATTCCACCTTCCAATATTCCATTTTGAATCGAAATCTGACTTAGACGTTTCAATCCGCCTTCTAAGGTCCTTAAAAAGCTTTTCTCTTCTTCAAGGATAATCTTACTAACGAAGTCTAGTTGTGCTGTCAATTCTGGAAAGACATCTTTAAAACTATCTGCTAATAGCGGAAGCATCTTATACATCAACGGCTCCTTACAATCTAAGAAAGTGTAATAATACCTTACTGCTCTTCTCAGAATTCTCCTTATGACATATCCGGCTCCTGTATTGCTCGGTAACTGCCCATCAGCAATCGTAAAGCTCACAGCACGTACGTGATCAACTAAAACTCTAAATGCTATATCCTTCTTAGCCTCCAAAGCATAATTCCCTTCGTATTTCTTTCCTGTTAGATCTTCAATCAGTTTTATGAATGGCCTGAATAGATCCGTGTCATAATTAGATTTTGTTCCTTGAATCGCCATGCAAAGGCGTTCGAATCCCATCCCAGTATCTATGTGTTTTTCTGGAAGATCTTCAAGAGAGCCATCAGCCTTCCTGTTGAATTGAATAAATACAAGGTTCCAGATTTCCACAACTAGGGGGTCATCGGCATTGACCAAAGATGCTCCTGAGGTCTTCTTTCTATCCTCCTCTGATCTCAGATCTATATGTATTTCAGAACAAGGGCCACAAGGCCCTGTTTCTCCCATTTCCCAGAAATTGTCTTTATGATCAAAATATAGAATACGCTCCTTTGGCACGTACCTTTGCCAAAATCCTACCGCTTCATTATCTGCTTCAAGACCATCATTCTTATCTCCCTCAAAAACAGATACATACAGGCGTTCTGGAGCTAAATTAAATTCCTCTGTCAGCAATTTCCAAGCCCATTCGATAGCTTCTTTTTTGAAATAATCACCGAAAGACCAATTACCCAGCATTTCAAACATCGTATGGTGATAGGAGTCTATTCCTACTTCTTCGAGATCATTATGCTTTCCAGAAACCCTTAGACATTTCTGAGTATCTGCCATTCGTCTAACCTCGGGAGTTCTGTTTCCCAAAAAATAATCTTTGAATTGATTCATGCCCGCGTTCGTAAACATTAAGGTTGGGTCATCCTTATTTACAATGGGGGCAGAAGGAACAATCTTGTGTTCCATTCTTTCGAAAAAATCAAAAAAGGTCTTTCGTATTTCGTTTGCTTTCATCACCGTTTAGCTTAGTTGCGATTTCTTAAATCTTTCTTAATTAAATTCCCAAATCACTCAAATCATTAAAAAACAATCAATAACACATTATTGAACACCTATATGGGGAGTAAAAAAATTTTATACCCACGTTGTCGATTCGTCAGAAATCGTATCTTGCGAAAACTTTTTCCCTTGAACACTGAATTGTCAATAATTTGCTAAGAACGAGCAAAGGTAAAACTATGTTTGAAACCATATTTTAATGAGCAGAGAAAAGTACGTTTATAATCCCCAAACTTTACAGTATGAGCAGGAAAAAGTCAGTGGCAAGAATAAGGTAAAATCAGTATTGGGGTATGTTTCTGCAGTCACTTTTACAGCTTTGATCCTTTCCTCTTCAGCGTATCTATTCCTCCCAACACCCAAGGAGAAGTCTTTAGAGCGAGATATCGTTCAGATGGAATATTACTACCAGAATCTGTCTCAAGAATTTGACAAGCTCAATGAAAGTATAGATAAGATTCAAAATAAAGATGCAGAAGTACATAGAGTAGTATTTGGGATGGACCCTATAGATGAATCCGTATGGAACGGCGGTACTGGAGGAAGTCAAGAGGTGGTAAGATTGCATAGCAATTTAGATGCCGATCTACTACTTTCCACGACGATTGAAAAAGTGGAAAAACTAAAGCGTAAGATTGAAATCCAAAATAATTCTCTAAGTCAGCTTGCTAAAGTTGCCTTGGAACATGAAGATCGTATAGCATCTATTCCTTCTATCAAACCAATTCATGAAGATAAATTAAAGCGTAAAGTACGTCACATGTCAGGATATGGAATGCGAATCCATCCTGTACACAAAGTACGCAGGATGCATCATGGTATAGACTTTACCGCTCCAGCAGGAACAGCCATACAAGCAACTGGAAATGGAGTAATTGTGAAAATAGCTTCCTTAAAAACGGGATATGGTAAGAGTATTCTAATAGATCACGGATACGGATATAATACCTTATATGGTCACCTTAAGTCGACGAATGTAAAGCTAGGTCAGCGCGTAAAGAAAGGAGAACTAATAGGGTTAGTAGGAAGTACGGGTACTTCTACAGCACCTCATTGTCATTACGAAATAAGGAAAGATGGTATAGCTGTCAATCCTATAGATTATTGCTTAGATGGTCTATCTCCTGAAGAATATCATGATCTTGTAGGTAGAGCTCAGGAAGAGAATCAATCTTTCGATTAGTCTTTTTCCTGAATATTAGCAATTCATCAATTAAGAAAGAATATCCACGGCTGAAAGGTTAATCCTCTTTTGCATAAATATCATATAGAATCTCATTCAACCTTGATGTGCTATTAGAGTTCGCAAAAAAATTAAAAAGAATCTTTCCATTAGGATCCATTAAGATATATGTGCAGTATACTTCAACTCTAAGGGTTACAATACTAAATTCCTCAGATCTGGAATCATCAGCGATGTGTGTCCATGCTAAGTTTTGATTTTTCACAAAAATTCTCAAGTCGTCGATAGTCTCACCTCTTCGAAGTAATGCTACACTTGCCATTCCTAAGTCTTTATAGGTTCTCTTATTTTCTTGAGTTCTGAAAGAGACTCTATACATACGCATCACCACATTCCCCAGAAATCTAATAAAACATGCTTACCTCGTGTGTCAAGTGCCGAATCAAAACAACTCATCGATTATCAGTGGATTGTTTCTGATTTAGATAACAAGATTGTCGGTTTTACTATCGGTTTTTCATATCCTGATCAAAAGGATAGTAATTAGGGCAAAGAAAGAAGTGGCTTTAGCGATAGGGACTTCTTATTAAAAGGTGTAGGCTGAGGGGGACATCGAAAAAAAAAGACTACCTACAGAGGGGCTTGCTATGATATAGGGGAGCTCTGTTTAACCGAACTTTATCAATTCTATCTAACCATAAGGTTATAGATGTTTCAGTAATACATATTATTCAGTATTTGCTTAGTTCCCTAATCTAAACATACTTCAAAAGAGTAGTTTTTTTTTAAAAAGTTATTGAATCTAAAATACCTGAAATATAAAGTTGCCATATTCTTTTCCTTGGCAACTCCATCTGCTCGGAGTCAGACTCAATTTTTTGAGGGCTCTATCGGTGATAAGTATGAAATAGTTCTTTTGTTAAGTTTACCAGCAGGAGGGTTTTATTACTATCGGTCACAAGGCAAAATGCTCAGGATTGGAAATAATTTTTCTGATAACTCATAGGAGTAATACGAAAATTCCCCCCACCTCTGTTTGTCAGAAAGATATATTCATGTGGATGGCTCGAATTTGCTACCTCCAGAAGAAGTTGGGTTTTATGGTCATTTTTACAAAGATTTATTCATTGATATGATGGTCGCTCAAATTACCACCCTTTAAAAAAAAAGAAAGGAATACCTCTATCCCTTAGTATAATTCTCATAATGAGAAATTTTATGTTTCCTGGATTTATGATCGGAGATTAGAGGTAGGCGCTTTAAGTCTAAATTAAATAATTGAAAATTTCTTTACGTATCGATACCAGGAATTAAATTTGGAACCCACTCAGATGGAGCAAAATATCCAGATAATGCCCGTTCTGAATATGATGAGGCTATTACTCTACAAAAGGTTTCTTGAATCAGAAATATGAAATTGCTCTTTGTTTTATTGCAATAGTTCCGAATATGATCATTAATAGACTTAGTGTAATAACTCCCCATTGAGACAATGTAGGAACAGCGGCAGACATGAAAAATGGACAGTTAGGAGCAACAATGGGCAAACTATTGCATGAAGACGTTATTGCGTTTGTATGATCCAAATAAAAAGTTACAATTGGAGGACTATTTAAATGTGCTGTAGCGCTAGAACTTATATTATTTGTCTCATGAAAACTGACTGTAAAAGGCCCATTTATAGGAGCAAAGGTTCCCAAGAGTGGGACAAATGTGCCTGACCCAGTAAAAATATCCGGATTACTTAAAGCTCGTTGGCACTATAATGTAAGTATGAAAAATCACCTGACAACTGCCATCTCTTATTACAATATCATAGAGATCGCTTCCTCTTAAATCTGCCGTACTGTCGAAATAACCGTCATCCACAAGGTTGGCATAATCCAGATTGAAAGGGATGTTTAAATTACTAGTACAGTCTGTATTAGATTCTAATGTGACATTATTGACAGTGATATCAGCACCCGATAACTGAAAGCAGGAATAAATGAGTATAATTGAAAGAATTAGGCGTTGCTACATGAATGGCATCCTATATCACAGTAGGATATCAAAAATACTTAATTCTCTCTCTCATTATCCTTCTGTTTTACTATCTCAGAAAATAAAGAGCTGAATTTCAATTATTTGAGCAGAGAAGGGCAGCTCTCGGGTGATGCCTTCAACTCGTTGACCGCACTCATTCTCTTTGATCGTCTTTATAATCATCGATTCTGCAAACTTCGTTTTCTTCATACTAGCAAATTCAAAATTTCAAATATCTCCACGAGCTTTTTTCGCGTGGGCTTCAAGGATAGTCACAGGAATTACAGCCTTGAATTGAGATAATCAAATTTGGAAGCTAGGTTTTTCCGACCCAGACAAGAATAAAAAACAGTTCCATTTTTCCAGAAAAGTCTATACGTCAGATCTGTATAATAACAAATACGGGAGAATAAATGAGCTACTAAATTGCCTCTCCTAATTTATTATACCTACTGGAAAACAATATTGGTACTGGTCTAAATTGAAACAGCATGAAGTTTAACCTTCTAAACCTTCCTAACTAACTTTTCACAATTTCACAAACCCAAAATAGTTCGGTGAATCATTCCTTCTCCATAATCAACACCCCTCCTATCTCCAAGTCTAAGACTGCCCCTTCCTCAACAATGATGGTTTTACAACTTCCCGTTATTCCATTTCTAATAATCGCTGCAGGTGCACCTTTAGGAATAAGGACATTGTGATCCAGCGTTGGAGTACCACCACAGTCCCAATTGGAGGATACCTCCCAATTACTGTTGGTTGCACCCGTCCAAACACGGATCATGATTTGGCTGCAATCTAGGACTTCATAAGCACCCAAGTCCACCACGCCATTGACGATACGAGTGTCACCATCAAGATCGCTACTGATTAGCGCTGGGATTGCGCCATTAAAGCCGACATCAAGAGCAGGTGACAACCCTTGCAGATGGAGGTCACCATTGGCCGCATCCGCAAATAATGGATCTTGGTTGTAATTTATCCCAAAGTTGCAGGTCTTGCCAGTTGGGCAACCGCTTTCCTCAATCAATGAATAACTGAGTTGCGGATTTGCATTGGAGTTGAAAAAACTTCTACCAGAAGGAGCGGTATTGCCCCAGAATATGCAATTGTTGATGACCGGGCTGCTGATGCCGCTGTTGTTGCCATTGTTGAACAGAGCGCCGCCGCTACTGGCAATGTTTACAGCAAAGGAACAATTGGTTAGTTCAGGGCTGGCTTCGCCATTATCGCCCCAATTGTAAATGGCACCTCCATCATAGCTGGCTTTGTTGTGATGGAAAATGGTATTAATAAAAACAGGATTGCTTTGTCCACCGTTAGCTCCGTAGCTGGCCATCGCCCCGCCTGTTGCTGCTGCATTTTCAGTAAAAATACAATTCACAATGGTTGGATTAGACGGACTACCGATACCATTGTTGTACCAGCCGCCGCCGTTCTTATCCGCTTCGGTACCACCACCATTGGCATTGGAGTTGCCGCCGGAGATTTGAAAGCCGTTTATATGGAAGTTAGTGGTCACATTTTCAGTAATAACAACGCTGTAGGCGTTTTCACCGTTGTTGGCAAAATTGCGCCCGTCGTCGCCACCAAAGTCACCACTCAGGATACTCGCATTACTCGATAAATCCCTTTGTAAAAGTGAGGCATCGCCCACATTGAAGCCTCCGTAAATATGGAGGTCCTTACCGAAGAAGAATGTCTTATCCCGATTGTTGGCAGGCGAAGCATTACCTGTTGCATCCTTTGTTGGGAGGTATGTCCCTGCGGCTACGCATATCGTATCCTTTGGCGCAGCAGCCTCGATAGCCTTTTGAATGGACTCAAACGCTCCTGCCCATGTGCCCCCTGCATTTCCATCGCTGCCATTTGGTTCGACGTACCATTTGCCCGAACCGATCTCAATGAGGTAAGGCTCTTGGAATGTGCCATAACCCATTTCCTGAAAGGTGATGGTATGGTCAATGGTATGTATAATGTCAGTTGATGCATCGTAGAAGTACATGGACAATTGCTCATCCACTGCCGAATCCCCGACCACCAAACTCAGCATGTATTTATCCAAAACAGCCACGTGGGTAATATGGCCAATCCCACGGAGATTGGTGCCATTGAAAATGGCAACCCGGTCAAGGGTATCCTCTGACATGACATTGGCAACATTGACGGTAGCGATGAACGGCATGGTGAATTCAAAGCTGTAATCCGTTAATTCCCAAGTAGTTGGGTCGGTTCGGTCAGCCAGGGGGTCCGCAAATCGAGAATAAGGGGCATTCGGAACGACCAGCGAATTGTCATAGGTCAGTGTATTTTCATAAGTCAGGGTGGCTGTCTCCGTATTCTTGTTGAATATTTTATAGCCATCGTAAGGGCGTAGGTGGGTCAGGTTTCCTAAATATTTACCTTCCGTGGAGTTATAATCGGCTAATTTTCCAGCGCCCGTTTGTTGCACTGTCCTGATGAGATTACCTCCTGTGTTGGGTGTAATGTTCATCACTTGGTTGATGGCTTGTGAATCCTGCAACGGGTAACCGACCCAGCTCCAACCTGATGCACTTAAGGTAATAGTATCGCTCACTGTCGCATCCGTGCCGGTCAGTCGCAGGGTATCCGGCCCATTGGCCAAAAATATTTGATAGCTCTTATCCACATCCAGTGAGTCCAGTGTATTTTCACCTGCCGACACCCAGCCGATGGTATCAATGTATTCGGCAAACCCGTTGTTGGTTTTTATCATATCCCCGTTGGCTTCCACGAAGAGGCTTCGGAGTTGGCGGGTGAGGCTCATGTCCTCCTCCTCAGAGTTGATGGAGAATCATGTCCAGTTTGGGTTGAGTGGTATGTACCTTGCCTGGTCGTTTTCCCTGTCCACTGTGAGCATCCTTGGTACGGCCGTATTGCCGATGATGTCGTTGGCCTCAAACATGATGGCATTAGATGGATGGCCATCATATTCATTACCTTCCGAGGCATCCCAGATGCGGAAGTCCAATGTTTTTCCCTCGTCTGCTGCCTGGCCGAAAATGGTTAGGTAAGCCGCATAGAATTCATCCGTCACCTTGGTGATGTTGGCCAGTCCCCTGACCTCACCATCTATCCAGACACTGATCTGATCCATAGAGTCTTTGGTGATGTCGTCGGGGATGTTGCCAGTAATCATGTCGCGGAACTGCCAGTTGGCCACCATAACCATAGAGTTGGCATACGAGCCATTCAAAACCCAATGCGGTGCTTTGGGCAAGACGGTCAGTTCGATGATAAGTTCGGGTATCCTACCTGTCAACCCATCTACGATGACCGTATCTTTAAAAGTGCCTACCTCTTTAGCATCAAGGATAAAATCAATGCTTGTTCCAGTAGGGGTAACACTAAAAGATTCATCTGGCAACCAATTGAGCCAACTGCCCATTGGGGCAGCCTTGTCAATGATGGAAACATCTCCGACATTCCCTATTTGTTTGGTACTCTCCAGACGAACCGATAACGTTTGCGATTCCCCCTCATACATGGTCACTTGGATTCGTTTTTTTTCAAAATACAAATCTTGCGTAATCACCTCAAATGTCCAGTTCTCTGGCTGCAACAGGCTACTCCCATTGACCGCATCTACTGCATCTACCCTCACTTCCAAAGTGTCGCCGTCAAAAGTGGACATCGCACTGTCCAGTACAAACACCAGTTCATTATCAAAACAAGTCATGGTAAATGCCACCGCCGCATCGCCTTTTGATTTGTTGATAATCTGCATGCTGTCCACATCAATCAAAGGGCAATCGAGGTTTTTGTTAAAACGGAAAGCGATCTCATCCCCTTCTGTCCAAATGCCATCCGATGGTTGGGGCGCGCCCAAGAGAAGCAGACCTGTTCGGCCGATGACACCGGGCACTATATTGGAGTAGGTCAGGTCTGCCCCACAATCGGCTACTGCCCTGATCTCATAATTGCCATCGGGGTAGCCGGGGCTCAAAGAATTTGCACCGGGTAGCTCCCAAGTGATCGGTATCCGTCCGAGCTACCCCAACTTGCATAAAACGGATAGCCTCATGACCTTTGTGTCAAAAGGTAAAGATGCGAATAAATTACAAGGAGTTTGCTGAGGGGTATTCAAAGAGTGGGTTGAGTAGGAAGGCTTATGGTGATCAGCGTGGGATGTCATCAAGTATGGTAAGTTATTAC
>JBLIDB010000001.1:0-102696 GCA_047634015.1 Saprospiraceae bacterium | reverse complement strand
TAACCTTTAATGTATCATCGAACATATACTGTTGAGACCATCCAATATTTCCTTTAACATTGAATGTTGTTACGTTGACGAGATCATAGGAACCTTCTTCGTTTGGTTGCCCGCTCAAAACTACGTAGCCTTCTCCTTGGGCATCCATAGCTGTAGCTATATGGCCATCCCCTGGAGATCTATAAAGTCTTTCGAAACTATCTTGTCCATAAGACAGAGAAAAGATAAATACCGAAAATACTGTGGTGTAAAAAGTCTTCATTAGCATACTACATGAACGTTCAATTATTACAAATGTCCTCATAAGAAGTCAATCTTAAAAGCCACAAGATATACAGACATAATAACAGAGAATAGATGATTCTTATTTCTATTCCACAGAAGTAATTCATATCTATCTCAATATAGTCCTTATGAATAGGATTATTCTATGCTTAGCGTTTCAAATCTCTTCAGAAAATCTGGGTCATAATCTGCACCTATTCCCGGTTCATCACTTACTGTAACTTGCCAATCTTTATGATAAGTCATACCTCCTATGATAGGGTCTTCCGATTGCATCAAAGGTGAATCCAAATCAAAATAAATAATATTATCCCACGCCATTGAAAAATGCGTTAAAGCCGTAATTCCCAATCGAGATTCTGAAAATGAGCCCACCTGGCAATAAACACCAAAGGCTTCTGCGATTCCTGCTATTTTCATAGCGTGGCAGATACCACCAGATTTTCCCAGCTTTATATTGATAAGATCTATACAACCTCGAGATAGTGTTTGAAATGCATCAAGATGACTAAAAACGGCCTCATCTCCCATGATTGCAATAGGGCTTATCTCCCTTAAACGTGCCAAATGCATTAGGTTTCCGCTGTGGATAGGTGCTTCGCAATGTTCTATATTTAGATCCTTCATTCCTTCCACTGCTCTTAAGGCTTCTATGTAATTCCATCCTTGATTCGCATCAATGCGAAGGGGTAGTTCATCACCGACAGCTTTTCTGATAGACTGCATCCGGCTTATATCCTTTGCCGCTGGGCGATCCCCTAATTTTACCTTAAGTACAGGGAATCCATCAGATTGGAATTTTAATGCCTTTTCGACCATTCTCTCTTCTTCCAGAAGACTTACCGTCATATCTGTATAGATTTTCTTTTCAGCATCTCCATTTAGATATTGATAAAGAGGTTGGTTTACTATTTTGGCATTGAGATCGTAGAGGGCCATATCTATAGCCCCTTTAATAGATGCATTTCCGGCAAGCGATTTATCCATAATCTGAACCAACCGTCGAATTTTAGTAGGGTCTTTGCCTATAAGTAATAATGATAGATCCCTTGCTGCGGCAACAGAACCCGCTTGTGTCTCTCCATGAATCGTGCGATAAGGGCAACATTCACCAATGCCATACAACCCTTCATTCGTATAAATCTTAACGACTGTAATACTGGCATGAGTAAGAGGGCCCTTACTTATTACGAATGGTTCTGTAAGTTCAATCTGTAGAGGTGTAATCTCTACCTTGGTGATATGTACATTTGTCATTTAAATAAATTTTAAGCAAGATAAGTGTAGTATGAGAAACCTAATCTATGCCGTGGCAACATCCTTGGATAATTTTATTGCGGACCCTGATGGAAATATTGAAATGTTTCCAAGAGAAGGCCCACATATTGAAGATTATGTCGAAGAGTTATTGTCTTACGACACGGTGATCATGGGCAAAAACACCTATGAATTTGGTTATCGCCAGGGGTTAGAGGAAGGAGTTTCGTTATACCCCTTTATGCGCAACTATGTTTATTCGGAATCTTTATCATTCCAACCAACAGACGAAAATTTAAAAATCATCACCTCTGATTCTCTGGGACATATTAGATTATTAAAATCTTATGAAGGGAAGCCAATTTTGCTTTGTGGTGGTGGAAAACTTGCAGGGGCTCTAATAAAGCAGGGGCTCATTGATGAATTGCATTTAAGAATCTGCCCAATTACCTTAAATACAGGAATTCCAATGTTGGGGGATTTTAAAGGCAACGTAAGGTTAGATGAGCTATCAAAGCAAGAGTATGAGAACAATGTGTCCTTTGTTAAGTATAAGATACTTACCTGAGAAAACATTTAACATTATGCTAAGGCATCTTAGTTTGCATCCGTCGTTATGTTCTCACTATATATTAATTCACATAAGCGTTAAGATAAAGAGAATATGAAATATTGCGGAGTTGTAGTTTGCCTATCGATACTATGTTTAAGTGTCTCTCTTAATGCACAGGATAAAAAACCATTAAGCCCTCCAGTAACCATCAATAGTCAAATTGGTGAAACGAAGATAGAGATCAATTATAATGCACCTTCTAAAAGAGGTCGGCAGATCTGGGGAGATCTCGTGCCTTTTGGTCAGGTATGGCGAACAGGTGCCAATAGTGCCACTAAAATTACGATTGACAGGGATCTAAAAATAAAAGACCAATCTCTTCCGGCAGGTACTTATAGTCTATTTAGTATCCCTGATGAGCAAGTGTGGACAATAATATTCAATACCGTTGCTGATCAGTGGGGCCATTTCAAATATGACGCAAGTAAAGATGCATTAAGGGTTAAAGTCATCCCTGTTCTTAAAGATGAGGCTGAGGAACTAATGGCTATCGCCATCATAGAAGATCAGTTAAAACTATCTTGGGACAAACTATCTGTAAGTTTACCGCTATCGGAGTGAACTATTTTTCACATTCCCACTGTTAAAGATATGCTCCTTGAAAAGGGTTTAACTTCCTAAATCTACTTCAAGTACAAGGCTCAAATTTTATAAAAATTAAACATTACGAATCAAATGGGTTTATTTTCATTTATCAAAAGTGCTGGATCAAAGATTTTCAAGAAAAAAGAATCAGCATCTCAACTTTCAGAAGAGCAAGCAAAAATTAAAGCATTGCAAGATGCAGTAGCCAATTTAGGTATTCCTGTAAATGGTTTAAATATCGATCTTGCTGAGCAAGTAATCGTGAGTGGTTCAACAAATACAAATGCAGATCGAGAAAAGATTATCTTAGCACTTGGTAATGTCGAAGGAATTGGAGCAGTCGCAGACAATATCCATGTTAATAATCCTGAACCAGAGTCTATATTTCATGAAGTAGAGAGCGGAGACAGCTTAAGCAAGATTGCTAAGGAAGTTTACGGCGATCCTATGAAATACAGTGCAATTTTTGAAGCAAACAAACCTATGCTCTCGCATCCGGATAAAATATATCCTGGTCAGATCTTAAGAATACCAGCTCTTTAATTTAGAGCAGATCAAAAATTATAAGGCTCATTTGTGATTCAAGTGAGCCTTTTTTTATTTATTGAATTCATACTATGGCATCTGATAATGAGATGCTGACTATGTATTCTATATTTGCGTTTATTAAACCAACATTATGAGATTAATTCAATTTGCCCTTTTCGTCTTATTTGCATTTGTGCTTAGTTCTTGCGAAAAGGAGAGCGTAAAGTTGGTCCCTTTAGATTTGCTTTCAGAAGGACTTTCCTTAAAGATCAATGCACCAGAAGGAGCGATAGTGATATCTAATGACCTTTTTATTATGAAGGATGTTACCGTCAGAGATAGTGCTGGATATAATCTTCAAATCTTCGAAACAGAAGCTTCTTCTCTTAACGCAAGTACAATTACTGACAGATTAGTAGAAGAAATAGAGAATTCTGCCTTTTACGATAGTATGATTACAAGAGAGGAAGATGGATTCATTTATAAAAAAGTGATTGATGAGAACTATATCAATTATGATTTTAGGCATGTTAAAGTAAGAGGTGAAAAGCAATTCGTTATGCAAGCAGGGCTTACTACTACCTATACTTTGGATCAGATAGAAATAATGTACAATTCCGTAAAATAGTGAGAAGAAAAAACAAGTACAAATCTCGATCTCCGATCTGGACTTGGGTTAGTTTCATAGTATTCGGACTCATTATAACCCTCCTGCTAACTTCATTGATTCAGAAAAAATCCCCTGCCGAAGTAATAAAGAACATTTGGCAAAAGACAAAACCGGATCCTTCACTTTCAAAAAACATGAGCAAAAAAGAGCTCATAGCATTAGTCGAAGGACAAGACTCAACTATATTTAGCTTACAAGCAGCCTTGGAAGATTGTCGACATGATGATGGTTTTAACAAGGCCTATATCGCAACCAAAACGGAATCTTTGAATATGCGATCGGAGCCAAATCTGTCTTCTACTATCATAATGAAAATACCCAATAAGAGTCGTGTTAGTATCCTATCTTATGATGATATAGAGTACTATCTGGATGGTGCAAATGGCAAGTGGTGCCGCATCCAGTACAACGAGTTAGAAGGTTGGGTCTGGGGAAACTACCTCAATATTCCTCAGTAAACTACTACCAAGTATCAATGAATCTATGGTTCCTCCTTTCTGATCTATCTTGATTCACAGCCAATGATTCCAAGGCTGTGGAAATCCACTTACGCGTATCTTGAGGATCTATCACTTCATCAAATTCTAATTTACTTGCAGCGGCGATGGCTTTACCCCGATCATAAGATGCTTGCACAAGAGATTCATAAAGTGCTTCTCTTTCTTTAAGATCCTCAACTGCTTCTAATTCCTTTTTAAATCCAAGCTTTACTGCACCTTCCAATCCCATAGGGCCAAATTCGCCCGTAGGCCAAGAAACCGTAAATACGGATTCATGAAGACTTCCACCTGACATTGCCATCGCTCCAAGGCCATACGCTTTGCGCAAGACTACCGTGAGGATAGGAACATTTAGTGACGCTCCAACTACAAACATTCTTGATGCATGTCGTACCATAGCATCCGCCTCGCAATCAGGGCCAACCATAAACCCTGGAGCGTCACATAAAGAAAGTATAGGGATATTAAACGCATCACATAATTGCATAAATCGAGATGCCTTATCAGCAGCAGGGCCGTCAATAGCCCCTCCTAAGTGCCTTGTACTATTGGCTATCAGTCCAAGTGGTCTACCTTCAACCCTTATAAAAGCTGTCAATAAATTGGGTGCAAACATCTGACGTAGCTCAAGTACGCTTTCAGAATCCGCCATGATTCTAATAATCTTGCGAACATCATATCCAAACTTTCTATTCTCAGGAACACCATTACGCAATGCCAATTGATCTTCGCAATCCCAATACTCTGTTATTCCTTGAAAATATGAAAGGTATTTCTTCGCACTTATTACCGCCTCTTCTTCATCTTCAACAACTATATCTATTACTCCATTTGGAGACTGAATTGATACTGGCCCTATCTCCTTGGGGTGAAATTTCCCTAATCCTCCTCCTTCAATCATAGCTGGCCCGCCCATCCCAATATTAGAATCTTTGGTAGCTATAATCACATCTGAACATCCCGCAATAGCGGCATTTCCCGCAAAGCAATACCCCGATACGATTGCTATTCGAGGAACCATGCCACTCAATCGAGCATACTCTACGAAGGTCATTATATCAAGTCCCCCATTGGATATAGCATCAAAATCTACATCTCCAGGTCTACCACCTCCCCCTTCTACAAAAAAAACAACAGGTCTTTGAGTTTTTTTTGCGATCGTCATCATGCGATCTGTCTTCTTATGATTGAAGCCTCCTTGAGTTCCAGCCAAGACTGTATAATCATAGCTCAAAATGATACACTTCGATACTTCCTCTTCGAATAATTCTTGATTGACATTTCCAATTCCTGTAATCAAACCATCGGCAGGAGTATGTTCTATTAACTCTTGTTGTGTAAGCCGGCCTCGTTGACCAGCTACAATGAGAGAGCCAATCTCTAAAAATGAATCGTCATTGCATAAGTCCGCTATATTTTCACGCGCCGTTCTTCTACCTTTCTTACGCCTACTTTCCACCGCTTTGGGTCGATTTTCATCATACAGAAATTGCTTGCGTTCTATAAGCTCCTTTAGGTCTTCTCTAATTTCTTCGTTCTCCATACTTCAACTAGCTAAAATTCGAAAGCTCAAGATAGGTGTTTCGTAAAAACGAGAGTGTATGAGAATTGGCTACACAGATCAATTACATTTCCATAATGTAAAACCTAATATCAATAGGCAAACTCAGAATATTTAGGATATATAGCTTATGTATAAAGAAAACTCGCCATTACTTCTAATTAATATCGAAATAATGGCGAGCGAAGGCGGAGAGAGAGGGATTCGAACCCTCGGTACAGTCACCCGCACACACGCTTTCCAAGCGTGCTCCTTAAGCCACTCGGACACCTCTCCTAAAAGGTCGCGCAAAAGTAATACTACAATCTGAATAATGCTTCAGCATTTGCAGTTGTCTTTTCAGCTATTTCTTCTATAGACAATTTTTTAACCTTAGCGACTGTATCCGCGATATAGGGTATATAGCTACTCTCATTACGTTTACCGCGATATGGCATGGGTGTTAGATAAGGTGCATCCGTTTCTAATAAAATATGATCTAAAGGGATTTTTGCGATCGTATCCCGAAGATCTTGTGTCTTCTTAAATGTACTAACTCCGCCTATTCCCATATAAAACCCTACATCCATTATCTCTTTTGCTTCTTTTATTCCTTCAGAAAAACAGTGAAAAACGCCCCTAAGGCTGCCATCTTGTTCCTTTCTGACAATCTCAATTGTCTTATCAATAGAGCTTCTGCTATGTATTACAATCGGCAGATCATATTTCTTCGCCCATTGAATCTGAATCCTAAATGCTAGAGTTTGCTCCTTCTCGAATGTTTTATCCCAATAGAGATCTATACCGATTTCACCTACTGCGATGATCTCCTTTTTGCTCAGATATTCCGCAAGCTTGTCTAATTCCTCTTCAAAGCTTTCATTTACAGAACACGGATGTAAACCGACCATAGGAAAACAAGCATCAGGATACATCTTGTGAAGATCCATGACATCTTTCATAGATTTGGCATCTATATTTGGCATCAGAATCCTGTTGACATTCGCTTCCCGTGCGCGTTCAACAATTTCTGCATATTCATCTTGGAAAGCATCCGTGTATATATGGGCATGGGTATCGATAAACATAATGATCCTACTTTATTGAAAAACAGATGGCAAAGAAAAAACAAAAATACTATGTTGTTTGGCAAGGGATGACTCCTGGCGTTTATTCTTCTTGGAAGGAATGTCAATTACAGATTAATGGGTATCCCGCAGCTAAGTATAAATCCTTCAATAATCTTACAGAAGCAGAAGCCGCCTATGGACAAGATTATAATAGTCACTATGGACAAGCGAAGCTAAAATCCTCCAAGCCAAGCGTATCTTCGGCGAATATTATTAAAAATAGCCTATCTGTAGATGCTGCTTGCAGTGGAAGTCCGGGAACTATGGAATATCGCGGTGTATGGACGAATGATAAGACACCGGTATTTCACAAAGGCCCTTTCATATACTCCACTAATAACGTGGGCGAATTTCTCGCTTTAGTTCACGGGATTTCTTGGCTCCAGCAACAAGGCATGAATGATATTCCTATTTATTCCGATTCACGTACAGCAATCGCTTGGCTTCGAAACAGAAAAACCAAGACAACATTGATCCGAAAAGACATCAATAAGGATTCATATAAGATGTTAGATAGAGCTGTAAAATGGGTCCAAACGAATGAGTGGCAAAATCCAATTCTAAAATGGGAAACTTCTTCTTGGGGAGAGATACCAGCAGATTTCGGAAGAAAGTAGCAGAAACCACTCGTTAGAAATTAAATTTAACATATTAAGAATGTATTTAATGTCATAAGTCATAATGCCACACAACCATTCTTTAATTGAAGGCATCTACCTAAATACCGACATTGTTGGCTATATTTTAAAGAAAATTAAAGCTTAAAGTTTTGGCATTTAGAATGATTTATGTATGGAAGAAAGGTACTTCTAAAAAATAGTTTCCTCCTTTCTTCATCTTTCGTAAAACTTTCTATTTTTAGCTCGAAATGAAGACTTTTATTAACTATTAACTTGATTAAATTAACTGACCATGCGAAAAATCATAGCACTGGCAACCGTTTTTGTGGCAACATCATTCTTTGGTGCTGTAAATGCAATGGCCCAAAGTGAAGCCACGGGATTCCAAGCTTTAAAAGAAAAATTTATTGAAGGAGGTTGGGTATTTATGAGCCTCGTACTTATTTGTTTGATCTTAGGATTAGCATTTTGTATTGAGCGAATTATTACTCTCAACATCGCGACAACCAACACAGACAAACTATTAGGAAGTATTGATGAGCATCTTGCTTCAGGTGATGTAAGTGGAGCTATGGAAGTAGCAAAGTCAACTCCTGGACCAACCGCAACTGTTCTTTATGAAGGATTGCGAAATGCAGGAGATGGACCTGAAGCGGTCGAAAAGGCAATCGTGTCTTATGGTTCAGTACAAATGGGACTTCTCGAAAGAGGGCTCGTATGGATCTCTCTATTTATTGCCATTGCCCCGATGCTCGGATTTATGGGTACGGTACTTGGTATGATTGAGGCCTTTGATACGATCGAAACAGTGGGAGATATATCTCCATCAGTTGTTGCAGGTGGTATTAAGATAGCCCTATTGACCACAGTTTTCGGTCTTGTAGCAGCGATTATCCTTCAAATTTTTTACAATTACATTGTTTCAAAGATAGATGCTATTGTAGGAAAAATGGAAGAAGCTTCTATTGGTTTAGTAGAAGTAATGGGAAGAAACAAAGTGTTCAAATAATTGTCCACTATTTATTGAACAATCTAAATACATAAGATATGTATCAATTATTAGCAAAAAAAGGTCAATTATTTGCCATTGGATTAGGAACTTCGGTTGTCGCTATATACTTATTTACAGTATTAAGCGGATTATCTGGAGCTGGTTACAGTGTATCAGATGATCTTGTTACCGTCCTTAAGAGTAACAATGGTGAGACTTTTGACTTTTTTGACTTAGGTTTAAAAATAACAATCGCCTTAATCGTTATAGCCGTACTAGTGGCTGTGCTTTTTGGCATCTACCAATTATTAACGAATCTTAAAGGTTCCCTTACGGGGCTTATTGGGATAGCAGTCATCATCGGATTATTCTTTGCACTATATAGTACAGCGAATACTGATCTTGAGCAAGGAAATGCAATCGTAGATACATTGCAGAAATTCGATATAACGGAGAATATTAGTAAGATCATCGAGGGTAGTCTTATGACGACTATTATTATGGCGCTTATCGCTGTAGCATCTATGTTTTTGTTGGAGATCTACAATATGTTTAAGTAATGGCGAAGAAAAGCGTAAAAGATCGCATGAGTAATGAGGTGAATGCCGGCTCCATGGCCGATATCGCTTTCTTACTATTAATCTTCTTCCTAGTGACGACTACCATAGCCGAAGATAAAGGGGTGTTGGTACGTCTACCACCATGGTCTGAAGAACCGCCAGAGGTATTGAAGTTCAAGACGCGCAATGTATATTCTATATTGGTAAATGCCAATAACGACTTACTTGTACGTGGAGAGCCCTTGAGTATAGATGACCTAAGAGAAGGGGTTGAGGAATTTATCCTAAACCCAGAGAGAAGAGAGGACTTAGCTGAAAGTTCTGTAGATGCAATCGTGTCATTAAAGAATGACAGAGGAACGAAATATGAAACCTACCTCAATGTTTATAATGAGGTAAAGGCTGCATACAATTCATTGCATAATCAGGAAGCTCAACGTAAGTTTGGAAAGGACTATAAGTTCCTTACGACCCCTCAACAAAAGGAAGTAAGAGCTGTAATTCCGATGAAACTTTCAGAAGCAGAACCATCGAAATTTGGTGACGAATAAAAACGAATATTATGTCAAAATTTGAAAAGAAAAGAGGTAAATCAAGTCCTGCGATATCTACAGCATCTTTGCCAGATATCATATTCATGTTGTTATTCTTCTTTATGGTTGTAACTGTTATGAGGACATCTTCACTTATGGTAAAAGTTGTAACACCTGGTGCTACGGAACTTACCAAATTAGAGAAGAAATCTCTTGTAAACTATCTCTACATAGGAATTCCTACTGATGAGCATCGCGCAACAGCTGGCACAAAACCAAGATTGCAACTCGGTGATAAGTTTGCAGATTTAGATGATATTCCATTGTTTCTTGAAGGTCATAAGCAGAAGGTTGATGAAAGGCAAAGAGGTCTTATCACTTCTTCGCTAAGAGTAGATAAAGAAACTACCATGGGTATAGTAACTGATATTAAAGTTGCTCTGCGTAAGGCAGGACAATTTAAAATCAACTACTCCGCTAAGAAGAGAGCTGAATAGGCTTTAACTAAATAAATAAGAATAGGGTTATTGCGATTATTGCAATAACCCTATTTTTTTGCCATATTTCCTGATTTCAAAAGGCCATGAAATAACCCTTGTTCTGGAATGTATATCGATTAGATATTTCGGATTAAATTTGTGCACTTTAAATAGCGAATATGATTCAACGAATTCAAACTATATTTTACTTTCTTTCAGGTCTTTGTTTTGGTGGAGAATTTGTTCTTCCTTTTGCAACCTCTACTACTCAGAATAGTGGAATTTTTAGTGATATGAAATATAATGTAAATGACCATATAGGTCTATTAATTCTTACTGGGCTTGGTGTCGTACTAAGTCTGGCAGCGGTATTTATGTATGGTAACAGAAAAAATCAAATGAAGACTGGTTACTTGCTTGCGACCATTGCTATTATTCTACCAGTAATTGCCGTTTTGATCTATATAGGACAAACAGAAAGCATCGGAGATATAGTTATAAATGACGGTGCGGGATTGTATCTACCTATAGGGATGATACTTTTTGCAATTCTAGGTGTAACTTTTACTAAAAAGGATGAAAAACTCGTGAAATCCATGGACCGCCTGAGATAGTCAGAAAATAATCGGAAATTGTCTCTATGCGACAACTTAGTTATTGGGAACAAAAATCACTTCTACCCTCTTCGGATATTATTGTGATAGGAGCCGGAATAGTAGGACTAACTGCGGCTCGTATAATTGCAGAAAATCATCCCAAATATTCCGTCAGCGTAATCGAAAAGGATGTTGTTGGCAGCACAGCAAGTTCCCGGAATGCAGGATTTGCTTGTTTTGGAAGTGTTTCAGAGATATTATCGGATCTTGAAATAATGGAAAAAAGTGCAGTAGCCAATTTAATACAGACTAGAAAAGATGGGTTAAGAATGCTCGTCGCTCGATATGGCGCTCAAAAGCTAAGATTAAATCTTTGTGGTGGATATGAGCTATACGAAAGTAGAAATCTGTTTGAAAAGGATGCTCAAAATTTAGATTTAGTGAATCAATTAATTGATTCTCGACACCCTACTTTTAGTATATGTCCGAGTCTTAGACAAATGAAATTACACGAATATTGTTTTCTGAATAATGAAGAAGGGCATCTCGATACTGGTCAGCTCTACATGGCATTAGTGAAAGATTGCGAATCAAGGGGCGTAAAGATTCATAGGGGCATAGAAGTCCTCTCCATAGCAGAGAATGCCAAAGAAATTACGCTGGAGCTAAAAGGTCTTGGCAGTATAAAGACCCCTCAACTAATTGTTGCTACAAATGCACTTACCAAGCGATTAATCTTCTCGGAAAACGTCATTCCCGCTCGAAATCAAGTACTGGTAACTACTCCTATCCCAAATCACAATCTTAGTGGTACGTATCATATGGATGCTGGCTATGTTTATCTTCGAGATATAGGAGATCGCGTTCTAATAGGAGGAGCACGTAATTTGTTCAAAGCAGAATCCACAGACATTCATGGAATAAATGAAGAAAATATCACGTATTTAAAGTCAATATTGGAAGAAAAAGTAATACCACATGTCGGCCCTATCCAAGTGGAATACAAATGGAGTGGTATTATAGCACCTAAACCCTCTAAGCTTCCTATAGTAAAGAAACATAGTAACCGCATTACTATGGGAGTGAGACTAGGAGGAATGGGAGTCGCTATTGGAATGAAAATAGGACAAGAAGTAGCAACTCTAAGCATGTCCTAATCGTTGAAATGAAGATGACCTTTAAACTCATATCACTAACATTCGCATTACTATTCTCTATCGTAGGGTACAGTCAAGAGATTACTCCTCTAAACATAGATACTTTAGGTCAAGATTCTATAACTTTTATAACGACAGAAGCCGAAGACGTTTCTTTAACATGGGATGGTGAGAACGAACGAGATACACTAATTGGAACCGTCGAAATGACACAAGATAGTTTATTCATGATATGTGACAGAGCATACGTGGTTGACAATATTTATGCTTGGGCCTATGAAAATGTAGTTATCATTCATGAAGACAGTCTAACAATATTTGCCGACTCCCTATACTATGATGGTCTGAATAAAATCGCGGAACTCTATGGCAAGGTAATTCTCAAAGAAGGAGAAAAACACCTCTATACGAATGAACTTACCTACTATATTGAAAAGAAAACAGCTCATTATACGACAGGAGGAACAATCATAGAAGGAAACAATACCATCAAAAGTAGAGAAGGCTTTTACTATTCGAAGTTTAAGGAAGCCAAGCTAATTGGTAACGTATCTTTTAAAGACTCAACTAAGACGATGTTCACTGATAGTATCAGATATCTATCAGCAAAAGAGCAATTGAATTTTATTAGCCCTACTACGATAATTGAAGACAGTACAGAAATCTATGCTGAAGGAGGAATCTACCGATTGGAGGAGAACATGGGTGTACTAAGTCAAAATGTGAAAGTCACCTCAAAAGAAGGAACAATAATTACCTCAAGTGTTCTGAAAGTCGACCAAAACATAGGAGAATTCACCTTTCTTATAGACCCTCTAATAGAGGAAGAAAACAGCACTGCTCGTGGAGACACCATAATTTACTATTCCAAAAAAAGATATGTAGATCTCAATGGGAATGCTACCTATCATGGCACAAAAGAGTCAATCCAAGCCCCGAGAATAAGATATCAGCTCGATACAGAACAATATGCTACTTTGGGAAGGGCGAAAGTTATAAACGATCAAAATAAGATAGAAGCCGATGAGATCACTTCTGATTCTACCAACACTACCTACCTAAATGGCGCTGTCTCCATCATAGATTATGAGGAAGGAATCGAACTAATAAGTGATCGAGCGATTAAAAAGGATTCTTCGATGAAAGTCTTCTCGGAAGGGTCTGAGGAACAGCCTTTGATGATTTACAATATGCAAGATGACAGTTTGTATCTCAAAGCAGATACGCTTCAAATGCTCAAATATTATGAAGGCACCGATAGTATGATGCAAACCTATCAAGCAATCAACGAAGTTCAGTTTATGAAGTCTGAGGTATTCGGAAGATCAAATAATTTCAGTTACCAGAAATCCGACTCCCTAATAATTATGAGTAATGCTCCTGTACTTTGGTCGGATTCAATACAGATGAGTGCTGATACTATAGTGCTATACCTATCTGATAATGAGATCAATAAAATCGTTCTGATTCAAAATGCATTCATTCTCTCTCCTGAAGAAGGGGGGCATCTCAATCAGATCAAGGCTAATAAAATAACAAGTCATATAGAAAAAGGAGAAATTAAGCGCTCCCGCGCGGAGATGAATGCCGAAATGCTATACTTGGTTCGAAATGACAATAAGTATGAAGGCATTAATATTACTAAAAGTAAAGAGATGCTTTTTAAATTCGAAAGTGGAGACTTATCCAGTTTCAACACAATAGACCAGCAAGATTCCAACATTTACGAATACGATGTAACCACTGACATTGCTCAATATTACTTAGAAGGATATGATTGGCGTATTGCAGAATTACCAATAGCTATTAATTTTGCATTGAGTGCTGCTTCCGAAACAAAGGGTAGTTTGCCGCTCAAAACAAAAGCAATAAAATAATATTTAATGAAACCTAAAATTTTTCTTCTCTTACTTCTTTTTGGATTAAGCTATTCTTTACAAGCCCAACAAGGTGCATTTGACAGAAGTGTGGAATTCCTAAAGAATGATGATCCGATAGGAGCTATAACCATAATGGACTCCATAATAGCTAATGGTACTGCCTCTCCTGAATTATATAGCAATATGGCAAAGGCTAATTTCTCAACGGGAAATTTGGCAAAAGCAATTCTCTTCTATGAGAAAGGACTGCTTTTGGATCCTGGTAACAAGCTTATGCAACAATCTATAGCTGCGATACGACAAGATCTGGATATTCAGATAACACACATACCGGACTTTATCCTTCTGAATTATTATCGAAGCGTCGTAAACCTGTTTTCCGCTACTATATGGAGTACACTACAATTACTCGCTGGTTTTTCAGCAATTCTATTGTTATTCCTTCAACTATTCCCCCGCTACAATACTACTCTAAGTTCAAAAACTATCAAGATGGCTGGTATCAGTATGCTGATTATAAGTTGCCTTTCCCTTGTATTTGCGAAATCTAAAAAAGGCTATGAAATTGATAAACACGGCGGAATTGTCATGGCTCCCAGAATATCATTGCATCAGGCACCGGATAAATTAAGCCCAGAAGTTACTCCAATTGGTGCAGGCAATAAAATATTTATTATTTCTGAATTAGGAGAATGGTATAAAGTATCACTAAGAGATAAGGATACCGGTTGGGTCAAAAAAGAAGAGGTTGCTATCATTTGATAACAACCTCTTTCGTTTTTTCATACAATTTTCTTTCTTATTCGCTCTCTTGAGAATCTTTCGGCGCGGCAGGAGCAACACTATCAGACTGCGAAGGCGCTAATCCAGCGATATTCACATATGTGCGATTATTCCTTTTCTTTACAAAGTTTACTGTACCCGCTTCAAGCGCGAATAATGTATGGTCTCTTCCGATACCTACATTCTCACCTGGGTGGTACTTCGTACCTCTCTGACGGATTATAATATTACCAGCTTTGGCATATTGTCCCCCAAATAATTTAACACCAAGACGTTTAGCTTTACTGTCGCGTCCATTATCAGTACTACCTACTCCTTTCTTATGAGCCATTATCTTATGCTTTTATTGCGTCTATCTTAATCTTAGTGAATTGCTGGCGATGACCATTCTTCACTTGGTAACCTTTTCTACGCTTTTTCTTGAATACGATAACCTTATCGCCTTTCTGAGCGCCTAAAACTGTTGCATCTACAGACGCAGAAGCAATAGTAGGAGTTCCTATTGTTGTAGAAGAATCATCTCCCAATAATAGTACCTCATCAAAAGAAACTTTCTCCCCTTCATCAGCTCCTAAGCTATGAACGAATATCTCTTGTCCTTCCTTTATTTTAAACTGCTGTCCAGCTATTGTAACGATCGCAAACATATGTCGTAGATTACCTTTTTTGAAATTGGGCTGCAAAGATATATTTTAATCTTTAAAAACCCACGAATTTTTAATCAATTACTCGGTACCACTCTTCTAAGTTGAATTCTCTCTTGAGATATACTTCATCCCGTATAATGGTCATCTTTATTTTCTTACCCGTTTTCCTTGATAATTTATACATTATAGCCTGTAAACTCATATTGATAGTCCTTCGTCGCCCAAGTTTATATATCAAATCTCCAGGCTTAATATCTGCACGATAAGCAGGGCTATCAACCAAAACCGCCACAACATAATACTGATCCAAATTTTGCCCGACGCTGAATAGCGTTAAGCCACTTTTATCAAAATCGAACTTCTTATTATATTTCCCCTTTGCCTTTAGGTATAGTTCCTCTTTATTGTAATCAATGATCACAGTAAATCTACTAAGAAAGGTGTTCCCAAGAATTCCGTTTCTTACAATGTCTCGGCTAATAGTAGTTGAATCGATATTTAAATCCTGAAAGCTCGTTGCTATATCCGTAAACTGATATTTGCCCAAATCTAATCTTTGGGTTTTACCTCTGAATCCACGAAGTACTCCTGACAATCCAAATCCTAAATTCCCAACCATCACACGCTCCGGAAGTTTCAGCGCATCATCCGTATTGCTGTGTACTAAAAAAGCAAGAGCAGCACCCGTATCTAGCAACAATTTTACCCTGGTCGGCTCATTGTCCCTGATGCTTACATCCGCAAGCACATATGGCTTATTACTTCTAACTTGCAGTTTTAAATTCTCATATGCACTTCCAGGGGGTTTAAACTGATTTGGGTGCTTCAGCGTAATTTCCTTTTTTCGATAGTCTATCTTAACTACTAAATTAGCGAAGAAGCTTCCTCCCACGATACCACTTACTTCAATTCCAAGCTTCTCTTTCAGCAATAAGTTATTGTTCTCAAGTACTATAATATCGCGTTTGGCAATTCGGCATCCTTCAATGCGCATTTTTACATTGCGGGCTATATTAGCAATCAACACTGAGTCGAGATCCGATCCCATTATAGGAATCTGACGTTCGAAAGAGATACCTAACAATTCAGCGATCTCTTTATCAAAGAGAATCGTGTTCTCTGCACCTGTATCAAAAATCAACCGTAATGGGATTACCCCTTGAAGCCATGTCTTGATAACAATGAAGCCCTGCTCCATCTCAAATTTGATCTTTGCGTTACCTGATCTATCCAAAAGATCTATTCCCAAGACTAAATTAGACTGGGCGTGCCCTTGAATATTACAAGCAAGCAATCCAAATAGACAGATGACTTTAATCCACGACCAATTGAAAATAAGACGTTGGATTTCTCTCTTCTTATTCATTTTTGAAGCCACAGATTGCAATATAAGTTTGTTTTTGTTTGCATTCTGAACGAATACCAGATAGTTGTACACCTCTAATTATATATAACGAATTTGATCTATTAAATGTAGTGTACTTGGTTCTACTTCTTCTGGGTATCTTGCCATCTATGAAACCCGATGAAAACATCGTTGCGTCTGTTTTACGATTCTATGAGCGCATCCAAAACTCAGAATCATCAATTCCCGATAAGCAAAAGAAGTTGCGACTTTTATTTAATATTATTGTTGAGAAGGTATCTGAAGAAACAAAAGTCCTTTTTACAAGCTCCTTTGCTCGAATAAGTTATATCTCAGGAGCATATGACATCCATTATAAAGAAGCTTTTCTCCTCCATGCTTATCGAAAAGCCAATAATTCTAAATCATTTTCTTTATCTAAAGAACAAGAATGGAGACTTGGCATAATGTGTATCAAAATTCTCCTAAGCTATTGGCTTGGGCAGAATAACCTCGACAAAGCGGAACTTGAAGACATTTACACCTCACTTAGTGATTCAAAGAGTCGCAAGCATAAAACGTTCGAGAGACTTATCAAAGTCGAACTTCAACAAATCAAAATAGATGAAGCTAAGATAATAGCACAACTTTATGAAGAGCCATTTTCTACCATCTCTATCTCTTATGGGATTAACGATAGAAATGAAGACTATACAGAATTAATGAGTGTTCTTCATAATCAAGAACTTCTACCTCTCAGCGCCAATCTTCTCGATGTTGAGATTTATGATGACGGTCTATATGCTCCTTCGAGCATCGTTCTGGAGCCTGACATGTTATATACCGTTACTTCTATAGCGGATTGTTTTGGAGCATTCACGAGCCATGATATGGGGTATCTCCTTAAAAAATTCACCGCGATGCCGACATCGGCACCTCTAATCGTGGGAAATATTGCCAACTTCTTCTTAGATCAACTTATATATAAACCGTCCCTAAGTTTTAAAGAACTCACGAAGCACATCTTTAAAATTGACCCAATTGGACTTACGCGATTAAACGATCATGAAATTCGCCAAATGATCCAAGAGCTTCATGTTCATTTTCGAGTGATTAAAAGTGTGGTCCAAAACCAACTTGAAGGGATTAACATAAGTGCTGAAAGTGGTCTGGTAGAACCTTCATTTTATTCTGCGAAATATGGGATTTATGGTAGGCTTGATCTATTTGGCTCCAGCCCAAGTGGAATTTCAATTGTAGAACTAAAAAGTGGCAAACCCTTCCGAGCGAATGCTTACGGTCTTAGCAATACGCATTATCATCAGACTTTGCTCTATGACATGCTCATAGAATCCGTTTATGGTAATGATCATAAGAGAAACAATTTCATCCTATATTCTAAAGAACAAGAGAAGCCTTTAAGATACGCACCCGCACTTAAGTCTCAACAAAGAGAAGCAATAAAAGCACGCAATCGTTTATATCTACATGATAGAGCGATACAAAAAGCGGTGGACCCTCTTCTCTATATTGAACAATATGCAGAGAGACACTTAGAGCACATAAAAGGCTATCAAAAGAAAGAATCACAATTACTCTTAAAAGCAATTCAACACTTAGATAAAGTAGAACGAAGCTATAGTAACGCCTTATTAAGATTCACTCTTAATGAATGGCTTATCAACAAAGTAGGTCATTCCAATAACCAAAGATCAAGGGGGCTCGCTGCTTTATGGACGCAAAGTATAGAAGAGAAAAAAGAACAGTATAATATCCTTAACCAATTAACCCTTAAAACCAACAAGGCGGAAGAAGATGATCCAATCCTTATCTTTCATCATAGTAATAAGACTGCTTCCATTAGTAATTTCCGAAAGGGCGATCTCGGAGTTCTATATCCTTTCACTAAGGACACAGATGCTATTTTGAAGAATCAAGTATTCAAAGTAACTGTGCTTTCCTTTGAGACAGGTCGGATTACAGTTCGCCTGCGGAGTCGCCAAGACAATGCGAAAATATTTCGACAGCATACATTTTGGAATATTGAACATGATAGCCTAGATAACGGTTATTCGGAAATGACGCGTGCGATATATGAATGGGCCAAAACTGAAAAATCATATCGCGATCTTATACTCGGTCGAAGATGTCCCAATTCTTATATTACCAAGCCTATCGCTTGTCATCATAGTCTGACGACAGAACAGTCTCAAATATTCGATGAGATCATAGCGGCAGAAGATTATTACCTCTTATGGGGTCCTCCTGGTACGGGAAAAACAAGTGTAATGCTGAAGGAAGTAGCGGAACACTTTATTCATCATAGATCTGAGCGCATATTACTCTTGGCTTATACCAATCGAGCAGTAGACGAGATTTGTGAAGCGCTTTCCGCAATCGAGCCTGTACCCAGTTTTCTAAGAATAGGATCCCGATACAGTACCGGTGAAAAATTCCTATCACATCTCCTCGATCAGAAAACCGCTAATTGTACCAGTCGTCAAGAATTAATCGAAGCATTATCGAATGAGCAGATTTACGTAGGTACCGTTGCTTCAGTATTGGGTAAAAAAGCGCTCTTTGATTTAATATCCTTTGATATTGCTATTGTTGATGAAGCTTCTCAGATTCTAGAACATTCGCTTATAGGATTATTAAGTAGAGTAAAGAAGTTTGTATTAATAGGGGACCATAAGCAACTTCCCGCAGTAGTACAGCAAGACAATTCTATAAGCCAAATACAAGATCCGGCGCTGAAGGAATTAGGGTTTGAAAATCTAAATAATTCTTTGTTCGAACGACTCTTTCTCACAACTAAGAAAAATGGTTGGGATCATGCCAATGGACAATTAACTTACCAAGGGAGAATGCATCAAGAGCTGATGGCCTTCCCCTCAGAATATTTTTATGCTAAAAAATTACAGGTTATCCCATCACTGGAAAGGCTCACAAGCAAATTAGCATCCTATGCTAGCGATAGTATTCTCGCTAGCAAACTCTCTCAACATCGACTATTATTTCTTCCATCTAAGATGGATAACAACAGTGAAAGTATCAAGGTGAATATCCATGAAGCAGAGATTTGTGGAGAGATTCTGGTTGCACTGCTGGAAATATATCGTAGTCAGAAAAAGACACTTAATAAGCAATCCATAGGTATTATTACACCCTATCGGGCTCAGATCGCGCGTATTCGTCAAACATTGATAGAGAAAGATCCAACACTCATGGAGCTCATTAGTATCGACACTGTCGAGAGGTATCAAGGGGGTGCTCGAGATATAATAATTATGTCCGCATCTATGAATTACGCATTTCAAATGAATGCACTAGTATCTCTATCTCAAGAAGGAATAGATCGTAAATTGAATGTGGCCTTAACGCGGGCTCGAGAACAATTCATACTAATAGGCAATCCAAATATCTTAAAGCAGAATAAACTTTATAACAAATTAATAGTACAAGCTGAAATTATTGAACAAGCTGAGTAAAAATTAAATCTCACTAATAGTGCAATAAATGCTCACAATTAAGGAATCCCCATCATTTTATGAGTTTGAAGACTTAATTGCCATTTAGGATTGTCCATAACAAGATCGATACATTCGCGAATATTAGATTCTTGATTCGCATCATCTAATGGCTGAAGCGAAAAGTGATCAAAATTCATCTCTTCGTATTGCTCCATTTTAGCACCTTCTTGAGGATATACAAGTTTAAGCTCATCCCCCTCTATTATAAGAAGTTCAGAACCGATTTTTGGACTCACACATATCCAGTCTATACCATCTGGAGGAATAATTGTGCCGTTGGTTTCTATAGCAACATATATTCCTTTCTGATGAAAAGTATCAATCAGTGCTGTATCCAACTGAAGTAAAGGCTCTCCTCCTGTACACACTACAAAAGGTGCTTGCTCACTTTCTGGCCATAAATCTAATATTTTCTCCACAAGACTTGAAGTCGAATACTTTCCTCCATTCTTACCGTCGGTACCCCAAAAATTCGTGTCGCAAAATTTACAAATTGCAGTTGATCGATCTTTTTCAAGCCCAGACCATAGGTTACAACCACTAAATCTGCAAAAAACTGCAGGTCGTCCAGTATGAAAACCTTCCCCTTGAATAGTGTAATATATTTCTTTGAGACTATACATATGATGCAGCGATCCGCTAATGAGGCTGCAAATAACAGCAGTTCTAAGTTCTTCTGCAAGTTATTTTTATTTCCTTAATAATTCGAAATGTATACTTCTCTCAAAAACTTAGATGTTAATAGGCTATATCCGTCAAGTGAGCGTTGTATTTTTGCACACTAAATTTTGAAATTTATGAAACTCAAGCATCTTGTCGTACTTCTTACTTTAGCCATTTCTATAGCCGCATGTGATGGTACAAAACCGACAGTGGTTGTCAAGTCATTTGTCCCACCAACAGTTGATCAACCTATAGGCAAAGGGCTCAATATTGATGCAATAGCTTCCCAAAGAGGAGGCCTGCTTACCAGTGCGAGAACCATCGTTCCTATTGAGTATATAGCTGCCGAGCTG
Organism: Saprospiraceae bacterium; assembly: GCA_047634015.1. Taxonomy (GTDB): domain Bacteria; phylum Bacteroidota; class Bacteroidia; order Chitinophagales; family Saprospiraceae; genus JAJRXG01. The sequence goes on along the minus strand of JBLIDB010000001.1, from coordinate 81,448 downwards.
GGTAAAACAGTTCAAGATATAGTGGTCAAGGACTCATCTCCTGGAGGACCAGGTGCAACGCATTCTTCATGTTTCTTCAAGTGGAGTGATTTTGAAGTAAACAATGCTGGTCTTCTTATTCAGATAATGATAAATCCTTTAGGGGATGAATATCCTGAATATGTTGAGAAATTTATTTCCTCTAAGAAATCCCTAGGAGAACAAGATACAGAAGGCGAGAAAATCTTATTTCAAACACTACAAGGCATCGGAGATGATGGCGCCTATAGCTATGAAGCCGGTAAATATTTCTGGCGCTTAGGAGATAAAGTCATCATGAGTATTGCTTTTAATTCTGCTCATAGCGAAGAAGGTCAATACCGTATTGCTACCTCTCTCGCTAAGCAAATGATAAACAATTATGTGAAGGGGTAATCTCGTAAGTCAAATTCTACTTGAAGTTTACTTCTGCCTCACTTCTACGAATTAAAAATTGAACCAATTAATGAGGCCGTCTGGTATTCTAATTAGTATGGACATCTAAATTAAGGGTCAATCTCAAATATATCTTCTGCTTATTATAATCTTTAATTAAGAGTATCTTATATATTTGCGCTCCTTAAGCCCCTGTGGCGGAATTGGTAGACGCGCTGGATTCAAAATCCAGTTCTTTCGAGAGTGGGGGTTCGATTCCCCCCGGGGGTACTAAATAAAAGGCAATAACTTTAATGAGTTATTGCCTTTTATGCTTTCTCATCTATAGACAAATAATAACAAAGATTTAAATACGTTCATTTTTATCACATGCGCATAAAGGGCATCTTTGAATATCAATTACAGAAACATGAAAATTTTATCCTCTTTAATCATTGTTTTGGCATTTTTATCTTGTGGTGAAAAGGCACACTTAGTAACCGCAGCCTCAACTCAGACAGCTACTTCTCAACCAACGAAACAAGTGGCACAAGCTTCGGCAGCACCACGAGCAACGCCTGTAAACAATACCCAGTCTGACTACAAGCCTAAAAATGAAGGCTGGCATGTAGAGTTAGGAAAAGCATATGCTGAATCTAAGTCTACTGGGAAGCCTATCATGGCCAATTTTACTGGTAGTGACTGGTGTGGATGGTGTAAGAGATTAGATAGATCAGTTTTTCATCAGGATGAATTCAAATCTTGGGCTTCAGATAATGTGGTGCTTTTAGAGTTAGACTTTCCTAAGAGATTCAGATTACCGGAAAATATCGCTCAGCAGAATCGAGGTCTTCAACAATCATTAGGAGTTAGAGGATATCCTACAATCTGGCTTTTCGATATAAATCAGGATGATGCTGGTCAGATGAATATTATTGCCCTTGGTAAGACGGGGTATACAAAGACACTGGGCGAATTCCAAAGTACTATCGAGAACTTTATCGCAAAAAGAAGCTAAAGGATCAATCAAAATTCTGGATCTACTCCCTTTAAGCGATCTTGAAGTCGTCTTAGATATTGCTGTTTTAGATAGATATCTTTAATCTCGGTGAGTTTATTCTTATCTTGATTTTCATCCCAATCGGTCATGGCTTTATTCGCCACAGAGGCAAGATCAGCGTTTATAGCCTCTAATTCATTAATGACACCTGAAATTGCTTTCTGATCTTCCGACATTTGGGCGTCCAATAATTGTTCATTAACTTCCATCATATCCATAAGGAATTCCTGAGGCACTTGTGACTGCCCCTCTTCGGGAAACATATCATATAGTGATAGTAAGTGCTGCATTCTCTTCCTCTCCTCGAAGAGTACTTGATACGCCTTATTGTTTAGGGTGGAAAGACGCAATACTTCCTCCTGTTTATCCCCGTCCTCCATGGTGAAGAAATCTGGATGATAAGCTCGACTATTGCTTATATACTTTAATCTTAGCGCTTTTCTATCAATTTTAAATCGGCGCTTAATCGCAAAAAAATCAAAATAATCCTGCATCTGAAGCTTAAATATGTCTCATTATATCTATTCCTACAGCGAAAATCATTAGGCATATTATTAACAAAAATCCTAACAGTGTGCTGTATTCTAAAAATTTATCACTTGGCTTACGTCCTGTAATCACTTCCCATAGTAAGAACATTACATGACCGCCATCCAAAGCTGGAATAGGTAGTAGATTGATAAATCCTAAAAGTGCAGAGAGCATAGCTGTCATAGACCAGAATCGACGCCAGTCCCATGTTCCTCCATACATCTTACCTATCGAAATAAAACTTCCTACAGATTCCGTTGCTTTCATTTTTCCTCTGAATATCTGTCCAAAAGCCTTCATCTGATCTGTAATAAATCCTACAGTACGGTTCAGCCCTTCATGTAAAGCCTTCCCAACTGTAAAATCACGTTTTGAGATTTCGAAAAACTTATCTGGGCCAAATGGTATAAATCCAAGGCGCCCCAAACTGTCAAATGAGACATTCATGAACAATGTATCTGCAACACGGATCACATTAATATTCGATTTTTTATTTTTAAGCGTTTTCGCTTCTTTCGTAAATTCATGGAAGAATCGAATCTCCTTGCCATTGATCCCTATGATCTTATCCTCCGCCTTCAGCCCTATCTTTTCCGCTTCCATTCCTTTAGCTACTTCGCCTACTGTCAGTGGAAGTCGTAAGGTAAAAAGCACCTCCTCTCTATTGTCGTACTGACTTATTTTCTGGATAGTTGAATCATGAACTTGGAGACTTAGGGTTTGATTATCTCTCCTTACTTTAATTACTTCTGCCCTATCGATAACCAGTTTTCTAACAACTTCGTATTCATTAAACTCTGTAAGTTTATAATCCCCGATTTCCAATATTTGATCTCCATCTCTTAGACCCAACTCTTCTCCAAACTTTTCTACTGCTATACCATAAGTAGCATCTTCATTGAGCATAAAACTTTCTCCCCAATAGAGAAATATTCCAGCGAAAACTATAACAGCCAGGATAAAATTAACGGTTACTCCACCTAACATAATTATTAATCGTTGCCAAGCCGGTTTCGATCTAAACTCCCAAGGCTGAACAGGACCAGCCATTTGATCTTTATCAAAAGACTCATCTATCATCCCTGATATCTTGACGTAACCTCCTAATGGAAGCCAACCGATGCCATATTCGGTATCTCCTCTTTTGAATTTCAATAGGGAAAAACCCGCATCAAAAAAAAGATAAAATTTCTCTACTCTTGTATTAAACCATCGAGCTGGGAAGAAGTGCCCACATTCGTGTAATATGACTAATATTGAAAGTGACAACGTCAGTTGGGCCACCATGATAACTACATCCATATATCTACGCTCCGTTTATTCGTTAAGTATCAAAATTAGGGAATGGCGAAAAGATAACAACTTATTCTTTTCTCATTCCTAAGCTCAATCATCAAGACCTCTTGCCCTATGGCATAGTAAATCCTATAATTCATTAGAAAGTTCATCTCGTATATAAAAGCTGCGCAAAGGTATAAACCTTACGCTATAGATTTAGGGCAATATTATTTGTAGAAGGAAGATACCTTTGGCCCTATGAATATGTTCTTCTCAACTTTGATTAACGAAAATACACTTACACTCATAGATCAAGAGGCGCAGCATTGTAGTCGAGTATTAAGAAAAAAAGTAGGTGAGCTTATAAATGTTATGGATGGTAATGGTAATTCCTATGAAGCTCGCATATCAGCTATAGGTAGAAATGAAGTCATCACCGACATAATCCATAGACAGCAACATAAACCACCTTCCTATCCTACTATCGCTTTTGGGCTAATCAAGAATACAACAAGATTAGAATGGTTACTAGAGAAGATAACCGAAATTGGAGTGACTTCAATCATACCCCTGATAACTGCAAGATCTGAACGTAAAAACCTTAAGGTCGAAAGATTACAGAAAGTGATCGTTAGCGCTGCAAAACAATCATTGAAATATCATCTTCCAATACTCCATGAAGCTATACCATATCAGAAGTTTATTCAAAGTATAACAGACCAAAAAGCCGATACCACTCTTTACGTCGCCAATTATAATCCAGATAATAAGGATCTCTGGAATTTTACAAAGAATCAAAGCCCAAGCGTTATACTCATTGGTCCAGAAGGTGACTTTACAATAGAAGAAGTTGGATTAGCCAAATCCGCTGGTGCAATTGGTGTAAATTTGGGATCTTCAAGACTGCGGGCAGAAACAGCGGCGATGGTAGCATGTGCACATCTAAATGCATTAAAGTAATTAAAAAAAGAAGATGACAACGTATAACTTATTTACAGCTATAGCTCTACGTTTTTTTACTCTCTTTAATCACCTTAATTCTTAAATTACTTCATAGAAATAACGAATGAAACAAATATCAGGAATGAAGCTATCTATGTTTTTATTAAGCGTTGCTCTAATTACTACAGCTTGGTCTACACTGGAAGAAAAAACAGAAATAGCCTTACTAAAATACGCAGGTGGAGGTGACTGGTATTCGGATCCAACGGCGCTCAATAATCTTGCCTTATTCTGCAATGATCAACTAGGTATGAATATCGATGCCCGTTATGCTACAGTAGAAGTGGGTAATGCTGAAATTTTTAATTATTCATTCCTCCATATGACAGGACATGGCAACGTAGTATTCTCGGATGCTGATGCGGAAAATCTCAGAACATATCTTATGGCCGGTGGTTTCCTGCACATCGATGATAATTACGGCATGGATATCTTCGTACGCCCTGCAATGAAGAAAGTCTTTCCTGAATTAGACTTCGTGGAGTTACCATTCGAACATGATATCTACCATCAAAAATTTGAATTTAAAAATGGTCCACCCAAGATTCATAAGCATGATGATATGCCTGCTCAAGGGTTCGGATTGATATGGGAAGGGAGGCTTGTAAGTTATTACTCCTATGAATCTGACCTAGGAGACGGGTGGGAAGACCAAGAGGTCCATAACGACCCTATCGAAAAGCGATTAGCAGCGTTGCAAATGGGAGCAAACATAGTACAGTATGCATTTTCTCAGTAAGAGTAACAAATAATTTATTTAAGTCAGGATGGACAATAATCAACGATTAACCTAATCCGCATTAGTCCACTATAACATTATCCCTATCGCGTAGGTGTCGTTTGATATCTAACCAGAAGGCTGTAAATAGATATATAATCAAAGGAGAGCCTACAGTAATAAAAGACATATATATAAAATACTTGCGGATGGTAGATGAAGATATACCAGCCTTATGTCCGATGTATTGGCATACACCGAATCCGTATTTTTCAAGTTTATTCTTAATGTCTGTTATCAATATGCGCTTGTGATAACTCGAGTTGTGAGACACTGTTCTTGATTCCAGAAGAATCTGGGTTGCAAAATCCGAAGCACAAACCGAGGCCTAAAAGACCGAAGATAATAATAAAAACTAAGAGAAGTGTTTCTCCTTTAAGTCGAGATTGAGGGCTGGACATGTATAAGCTGTCCACGTAAGTAGAGTGAGTCATAGGTTCTAAAATGAGTAATAGAAAGAGTTTGGTTTTGAACTGATTAGAATATCAGATCTCAGAATGGCTTAGGTTGAAAGTTCGAGTATTACTTTCATCACAAATGTATAAATTATTATAAATCAGTTGTTAACAAATGATAAAATAATTTAATATGTTTTAAAACAAAAGGATTAGGTCCAACTTGAAATGATACTAATACGTCGGAACTAAGTACAATGTATTATACTTGCAGTCTACATTAATTCGATAGACATGGCCGACGAAAAAAAGAATGCCCCGAAGCAGAACCAAATAAGTATCGATCTACCCGAAGATATGGCAGATGGTGTGTATGCAAACCTTGCGATTATCTCACATTCTCACTCTGAGTTTGTTTTAGATTTCATAAGGATGCTTCCTAACATCCCAAAGGCCAAAGTCAAATCTCGAGTAATTGTAACACCAGAGCATGCTAAGCGTTTTCTCAAGGCCCTTGCCGACAATATCAAAAAATACGAATCGCAACACGGTCCTATCTCAGTAAAGAATGATGCCAATCAATATCCTCCAATGAACTTTACTCCTACAGCTCAAGCTTAATTGAAGCGAATATACTTTTCGTCCAATGCGTCGGAGGCCTTTTATTCGAATAGAGATCCCGTATCTTTTGGCTTTGAGATCTGAAGATGTTGATATGCCTTATCTGTGCAGACTCTACCTCTTTGAGTACGTTGGATGAAGCCTTCCATTATTAAGAATGGCTCATAGACTTCTTCGATTGTCCCGGACTCCTCTCCTACTGCTGTAGCTATGGTTCCAAGCCCTACGGGTCCACCCTTGAACTTAGAAATCATAGTGGTCAGAATACGATTGTCCATCTCATCAAGCCCTAATTCATCTACATCCAAGGCTTGCAGGGCATACTTAGAAATCTCGAGATCTATTCGGCCATCCCCCTTGACTTGAGCGAAGTCTCTTACGCGTCTTAGCAGCGCGTTGGCTATTCTTGGAGTACCACGGCTTCTACGAGCAATCTCATGTGCTCCTTCTTCCGTAATTTCAATATCAAGAAGGGCCGAGCTTCTTTTAACAATTTTTCTTAACGTCTCGACATCATAATAATCAAGATGACATGTAATACCAAATCTTGCTCTTAGCGGAGGAGTAAGTAATCCCATCCTTGTAGTAGCCCCAATTAACGTAAATGGACTAATATTTAGTTGAATACTTCTCGCATTCGGACCCGAATCAATCATTATATCTATTCGGTAATCCTCCATCGCCGAATAGAGATACTCCTCAACGACATTATTGAGTCGATGAATCTCATCTATGAATAGAACATCTCCTTCCTGAAGATTGGTAAGTAATCCCGCGAGGTCACCAGGCTTCTCCAATACGGGACCAGAAGTAAGCTTTAATTCTGAACCTAATTCATTAGATACAATATGAGATAAGGTCGTTTTTCCTAATCCAGGAGGTCCGTGAAGGAGGACGTGATCCATTGCCTCCCCTCGCATATTGGCCGCCTGGATGAATACTTTGAGATTCTCAACGATCTTAGGCTGACCGCTGAAATCTTTAAGTTCTGTAGGTCTGAGCGCCCTCTCCAATTGCTTCTCATCTGTACTTAAGATTTCTGCGGAAGGGTCGAGATTTGAATTCATATGTCTGTTAATAATCATACAAAAGTACACCTTATGTGTTAAGTACCATCAATAACACTGCCATAGAAGCAATAGAATCCCTACCTTTGCGCGACTTTTTCAAAAAACAATTACCTCATCAATCGATATCCCTGCCAGGGTGAGATTAAAAAAGATACTATATGAGCGGCACTAAAATCACAATGTCCAGTAGGGGCAAATTGCAAGTTCCAAATGATCCCATTATCCCATTTATAGAAGGAGACGGAATCGGTCCCGATATTTGGGCAGCTTCTGTAAGAGTTCTCGACGCAGCTGTTGAAAAGGCATTCGACGGTAAAAGAAAAATCCACTGGAAAGAAGTTTTTGCTGGTGAGAAGGCAAATGAGAAAACTGGAGAATGGTTGCCAGCGGCAACAACTGATACCATTGCCGAGCATTTAGTTGCTATTAAAGGGCCCCTTACGACTCCAGTAGGAGGAGGATTTAGATCGCTAAACGTTGCTATTCGCCAGATCCTTGACTTATATGCATGTGTTCGTCCTGTAAAGTGGTACAGAGGCGTTCCGAGTCCTGTCAAGAAGCCGGGATTAGTGGATATGACAATCTTCAGAGAGAATACAGAAGATATCTACGCTGGTATCGAATACCTGCATGGTACTGAAGAAAATGAAAAAGTTAAGAGATTCCTTATCGATGAGATGGGTGTTACGGGTATTAGATTCCCTGATACATGTTCTCTTGGTGTAAAGCCAGTATCTCTAGAAGGAACAGAGCGTCTCGTAAGCGCAGCAATTAAGCACGCTATTGCCGAGAAAGCGAAGTCTGTAACCTTAGTACATAAGGGCAACATCATGAAATTTACAGAAGGTAAATTTAAAGAATGGGGTTATGATCTTGCTAAGAGAGAATTCGGTGCTACGGATCTTGATGGCGGACCATGGCAAGTAATCGATAATAAAGGAAATGAGATTATCGTAAAAGATGTAATCGCAGATGCATTCTTACAACAGATCTTACTCAGACCTGCAGAGTATGATGTTATCGCTACTCTTAATCTTAATGGAGATTATATTTCTGATGCACTTGCTGCTGCAGTAGGTGGTATCGGTATCGCTCCAGGAGCAAATATTAATTATGAAACTGGAATCGCAGTATTTGAAGCGACTCACGGTACTGCTCCTAAGTATGCAGGACAGGATAAAGTAAATCCAAGTTCTGTTATCTTATCAGGTGTTATGATGTTGAGATATATGGGCTGGAAGAAAGCTGCCAATATGATCGAAAAAGGAATCAAAGGCGCTATCAAAACAAAGCATGTTACTTATGATTTCGAAAGATTGATGAAGGGCGCAACTAAGTTGAAGTGTTCTGAATTCGGTGATGAGATCATCAAGAATATGTAATCGAATTCTGTAGAATTCACTCAATATATAAAGAGGTCTTGCAATGCAGGGCCTCTTTTTTTATACCCCTCAAATGAAATTACTATTGCCATAATCTTACTTTAGTGTTTCGCCCTGGTCATGATAATAATCCTCTTTTATACCATTATTTGTTTCGCCCTCATTTTTGCTGCCGGGCAAATATTCAAAGTCTTAATAGAAAAACTAACCCCATTCAAAATTGAATGTCTGAATAGCATAGCGGTTTGTGGATTTGTAGGTATTTCACTTATCACTGGCTATGCTTCGCTCATAACTCCTATCAATAGCACTTTCCTTTTATCGTTTTCTCTTTTAGTTATACCTCTGTATTTCTACCTTTCAAGACACGATAAAAGCCTTCGTATTTGTGTGTTAATACCCAAGATCACAACGAATAGAAAGGAAACAATCTTTTTCACAATCACATTCCTCTTTCTATCTCTAATTGCCTCGAAAGAGATTTACACATTTGACTCCGGCCTATATCATACACAATCAGTAAAGTGGATTCGTTCTTTTCCCGTAGTTCCAGGACTGGCTAATTTCCAACCTCAATTTGGATTCAATTCTATGTTCTTTCCTATATCGGCACTATTCACATTAGAAATTTCGGATTTTTTTAAAGGAACACATTTATTGGTTTATCCCTTAAACATCATCTTGTTTCTTATAATTAGTACCAAGATATTCTCTACTATCGTTAACAAAATAAAAAGTAAGAAAACTATTGATACTATATTTTATACGCTTTTGGTTTCACTTATGTTCTTGCTTTTTCCAAAGCATATTAGTTCTCTTTCCTCAGATATATCGTGTGCACTACTTCTTATATATCTATTCAATCTTGTATTAGAAATCAATTTATCCAAGAAACCAGATATAATTTATGCTGTAGTATTACTTTCAGCAATAATTATCACGTATAAATTAAGTGCCATAAGCATGACTGTCTTATGTTTAGGTTTGATTCTACTCCAAGAAAACAGAATCAGCTTACTATACAGATCAGCAATAATCGGAGTATTTGCATTTGCCCCTTTCGTTCTTAGAAACTACTATCTTTCAGGTTATCTCATATACCCATTCGAAGGCATCGATATCTTTTCTCCAGACTGGAAAGTTCCAATAGAATCTTTGTCTTTCGAAACCGGAGTGGTTAGAGCCTGGGCACGTAGCCCAGGGAAATTGGCATCTCTGGATATGAGCATCACTCAATGGATAGGTCCATGGTGGAATCACCAAGATGCTATTAATAAGATCCTTATTTCAAGTAATACATTCATCATATTTGTATTGATAAATAGTATTTACAAACGTAATTCAAAAACCATCCTTGCTAGTCTTGTAGTACTTGCCAATTTCGTCTTTTGGTTTCTAACCGCTCCTGACGTAAGATTCGCTTACGGCTTTTTGTTTTTAGGTCTTGCATTAGTCTTTAAAGAATTGCTAACCCTTATAAATCTGAATAGACTTATTAATAAACTCTATTTTTTTATAGTAGCATTGTCTATTTGTTCTGTCCTGTTTTTTTGCCGAGCAGCCCTAAACCCAAATATGCGAGACTTATCAAGTTTAGTCATTCCTCATACGTATCCAACTCCACAAGTAAAAGAAATATCGATAGGTTTCGATTATTTCAAGACTATAAATTCGAGTAGATGCTTCAATCATGACATTCCTTGCAATAGAAGATTGACAAGCAAAGACTATGACATTTATCTCAGATCAACTGATTTATCTGCGGGCTTTCGCGTTTCAAAAATTGGAAATTAGTATTGATTATTTCTCTTCTATAAATTTCTAAAAAGTCCATATTTGAAAATGCAATAGATGGCTCTAAATCCATCTTTGTAGTTTATCTTCTTGCCATCCGAGAACGTACGCCCATAATATGCAATTCCGACTTCATAGAATTTTACAGTTGGAATTCTGGATAGCTTTATGGTGACTTCAGGTTCAAATCCAAAACGCTTTTCTTTTAGATTCATAGAAAGTAAATACTCTCTTTTTATCAGTTTGTAACAAGTCTCCATATCTGACAAATTCAAATTTGAGAAGAAATTACATAATAAGGTCAATATCTTATTGCCAATCGAATGCCAAAAAAACAACATCCTATGTGGTTTGCTTCCAATAAATCGCGATCCATAGACTATATCCGCATGTCCCTGAATAATAGGAGCCAGCATATCATTGAAATCATTAGGATCATATTCCAAATCCGCATCTTGGACTATTATAAACTGCCCTGTACTCTTTTCTATGCCCGCATGAATCGCTGCGCCCTTCCCACGATTCCTTTCGTGAGAAATCAAAGAAATGGAATCGTCACGATGAGCAGTAATAAAGTCCCGTACTCGCCTGATAGAGGTATCAGTAGAACAATCATCAATGATAAGTATCTCCATTGTTATACCATAATCTAATTTTACATTCAATAATTTCTGAAGAATAGACTCAATGGTTTTCTCTTCATTATATAGTGGAACAATTACACTTAATACATCAAAATTTATTCGTTCCATACACAATAATTAAATTCAGTTTAAGGTGAACAGATGATAAAGTTTAACGCCAAAATCGCATTTTAAAATCGAATACTCTTGTTCTTCACTCGGAAATATTGACACAATTCTAAGAATTAATAATTCATATATTGCCTTCTAAACAAAGTAAAGCATGAATTACGAGGATGTTCAGTCATATTGTATTAACAAATCAGGTGTTACTGAGGAATTCCCGTTTGATGATGTTACTTTGGTTTTTAAGGTAATGGGAAAGATGTTTGCACTTACTCCACTGAATAATGAAGAAGCAAGTATAAACCTTAAATGTGATCCAGATCGTTCTATGGAGCTACGAGATGAATATACTGATATTATTGCTGGATTTCATATGAATAAAAAACACTGGAATACCGTCTATATAGAACGAGAGTTGACAGATAAATTGGTTTTTGAATTAATTGATCATTCTTATGATTTAGTCGTTTTGAAATTAACAAGAGTTCTAAAAAAGGAGCTCCGTCAATTGGATTATTAAACGAATGCCAAATATTACTGCACATTTCTGATCCTACTGCTAAATATTCTACCGACTTTAGGAATCTTAAGAATAAATGCCTTAATATGTCAGCTATAAATACTCACTATCGCACTTGTAATATATGTGAAGCAATGTGTGGGCTTGAAATCAAATATCAGGAAAAAGAAATCCTGAGTATTAGAGGTAATAAGGATGACGTATTGAGTCGCGGACATATCTGCCCCAAGGCCGTGGCATTACAGGATTTCTATAGCGATCCCGATCGCTTGAAAACACCCGTAAGAAAGACAGCCAATGGGTGGGAATCTATAAGTTGGGAAGTAGCAATAAACGAAGTAGTCAAAAAAATATCTGACATACAATCCTCACATGGTCAAAATGCCGTAGGCACATATCTTGGGAATCCCAATGCGCATAAATTAGGGAATGCTTTATTCATGCCCTTATTACTAAGAGCATTAAAAACCAGAAATCGATTCAGCGCTTCTTCTGTCGATCAACTCCCACATCATTTTGCTTCGAATTATATGTTCGGTCATGGAAACTTACTGCCTGTTGCAGACATAGACCATACGCAATATATGATTATCATCGGTGGGAATCCTATGATATCCAATGGCAGCATGATGACTTGCCCTGACTTCCCCACTCGAATGAAGGCCATTCAAAAGCGCGGTGGAAAGGTCGTAGTTATAGATCCTCGTAAAACAGAAACTGCCAAAAAATCAGATGAACATCTTTTTATAAAACCCGGTTCAGATGCTTACCTTTTAGCAGGAATGATTTCTGTACTACTTGAAAAGAAGAAAATCAACCTAAGACATCTAAATTCGATTATAGATGGTGTCGAAGAAATCCAAAATGTAGTTTCTGAGTATACTCCAGCTAAAGTTGAACAAATAACTGGTATTGCTGCCAATAGTATATACAGAATTGTTGAAGAACTAACCGCTTCGACTTCAGGGGTAGTCTATAGTCGGATGGGAGCATCAACACAGCAATTTGGAGGATTATGTATATGGCTCACCAATGTGTTCAATATTCTCTCTGGAAATTTCGACAATAGAGGTGGCGCTATGTTTACCCAACCCGCATATGACCTTGTAAAGCTTACCTCTAAAAAAGGAAGACCCAGCAATTATGGGAAATACCAGTCTCGCGTAAAAGGCCTACCTTATTATAATGGAGAATTCCCAGTAGCCACCATGGCAGATGAAATCCTCACTCCTGGAGAAGGGCAAATTAGAGCAATGGTAACAGTAGCTGGTAATCCGCTATTATCATGTCCCGATGCGGGGAAATTAAAAACAGCTTTTGAGTCTCTTGAATTCTATGTTGCTATAGATCCGTATATCAACGAGACAACTAGACATGCAGATATAATCTTGCCAGGCACTGTAGCGCTTGAAGAGTCACAATATGATATCCCATTCAATAATCTGGCAGTGCGCAATACAGTAAAGTATGCCTCACCGCTTTTTGAAAAAGAAGAAACTCAGCGCCATGACTGGGAAATTCTAAATATGCTCGCTGCCAAACTTAAAGAAGAAGATCCATTACAATTGAATCCCGAAATGATGCTTGAGATGGGATGGCGAGCTCAGGATAAAGAAGGGATTTCAATTTCTACCTTATTAGAAAATCCTAATGGCATAGATCTCGGACCATTACAAACTTGTCTTACCGAAAGAATGCAAACTGATGATGGCCGCATCCAACTTACTCCTGCTCCGATGCTGGAGGACATGAATCGCTTAAAGTCGAAATTAGAAAATCATGATAATTCTTCAGAAGAATTCCCATTGCTTCTCATAGGTCGCAGATTACTGCGTAGTCACAATACTTGGTGCCATAATTCCTATCGTTTGGTAAAAGGTCGAAATGAATGTACTGTACTTATCAACCCTGATGATGCTGAGCGTTATAAAATCACAAAAGGAGATAAAGTGACTGTCTCCTCTGTGGCTGGCACATTACAAATAGAAGCGGAAGTAACAGATCAGATGATGGCTGGCGTGATAAGTATTCCTCAAGGTTGGGGACATACGGATGAAGAAGCCAATCTTTCAGTTGCCAAAAGCAAACCTGGAGCAAATATGAATTTGTTAACTAATGGAGAAGACCTTGATGTCCTAACCGGAAATGCTGTGTTGAATGGTGTAGCTGTGAATATTTCTCAATTTGAGGAATAAAAATTAAAAATGTTTAATCCTAAATATGCTTACGCCGAAAAACTCGTCCCACACCCACATGTCTCATCTGCATTTGGGTTATTGAAAGTAAAGCCACGATTATTAAGGCCTTCGTGCCAGTCTATCTCCATACCGATAAGATAGATACCATGGGACTTCTCCATCAAGACCTTTAGATCTCCTATCTGGAACTCTTGGTCTTTCTCCTTAGCTACATCAAAGCCCAAAACATAGGTAAATCCCGAGCAGCCGCCGCCTTTGACACCTACTCGTATACCATGCATATCATCGAGTTTTTGATCTGCTTTTATTCTTTTCAACTGCTTGATGGCAGATTCAGTAAGTTTTACTGGGCTTTGTACTATAGTTTCTGTCATGATGATCCACGTTTATGCTCTAATCTAACATCTGTTACACAAAGTTAGTTCATCTCTATCATACTCTACAAGTCAATCCTTGGAATTGTCGTTACTAAGGGTAATATTGCGATATGATTATCGAAGCTTTACTCGAAGTAGTCCGATATAGTGTTCCGGCCCTGGTGGTGTACTTTTTGATGCGACAATTCTATCGTCAGCAATACGCTATAGAAATATCCAAGAACAAAGCGGCCTTATCCAATGAACAAGTAGGACTAAGGTTACAAGCATATGAACGCCTTGCCCTATTAACAGAACGAATTGGGATACCAGGATTAATCATACGACTTAATACGGGTGATATAACCGCGAGCAATCTTCAATCCACCCTATTGATTGCTGTACAGAAAGAATACGAACACAATCTTTCCCAACAGATATACATCTCCTCCCAATTATGGCAGATGATGACATTACTGAAGGAAGAGACGCAGGCCAGCATAACTAGTGCGTATGCCGCTCTTGAAAAGGAAGACAAGTCAGAATTCATTAGTAACCTATATCAGGTAGATTCTCAATCTACTAAAGCCATCGGCAATAAGGTTCGAATGGGTATTAGAAAAGAAGTTGAACTCTATTTCTCATGAAGCACATATATCTCATAGCAGCACTACTTTTTTTAGCGTTAAGCGGATGTAAAAGCACCTATTACGTTACTGATACAGACGTTGACTACAAGCGTATCTCAGAAGCTGAAATCACTCCTGATCAAGAAGTCGCAGATATGCTGATCCCATATCGTACGCAAATGGATGCCGAAATGAATGAAGTTATTGGTCATTTGGATACAATCCTTAGAAAAGAAAGTCCAGAATCCAATATCGGTAATTGGCTTAGTGACATGCTTTTAGAAGAAGCAACAAGAAACTCCAATCTAACAATTGATTTTGCAGTTCAAAATTCAGGAGGTATTCGAGTGCCTTCATTAGCCGCTGGTCCTATTACTATAGGTGAAGTATTTGAAGTGATGCCATTTGATAATAAGATATCAATCATAACTGCTGATGGTAATGGTGTCAAAGAATTCATGGATCATATGGCAAAGGGTCGTGGTTGGCCGATATCAAAAGGAGTCTCTTACAAAATTAAAGATCAGACTGCCCATGATATTATGATCAATGGTGCTGCCTTAGATCTTAATAAGACGTACACGTTTGCATTACCGGACTACATCGCGGGCGGTGGTTCAGGAAGTGCATTTCTAAGAAAGTATGATCGGCAAGATCTTGAATTATTAATAAGAGAATCATTTGTCGAACACATAATGAGAGACACAGAATCTGGATCAACCCAATATGCGCGCATAGAAGGGAGAGTTACAAATATGAGCCATGAATAGAAGAAAATTTATACAGAGAACATCCTATACTGCTGCCTTAGCATATCTCAATACACTTCCACTAAGTGCTATTGAATTAGATGACATATTTGGATTAACAATTCTTCATACGAATGATGTACATAGTAGACTTGACCCTTTCCCTATGGATGGAAGTCGCAATGCAGGACAAGGTGGAGTTGCTAAGAGAGCCGCACTAATTGATTCTATTAGAAAGGAAGGAAGAGATGTATTGCTCTTAGATTGTGGTGACATATTTCAGGGAACACCATATTTCAATCTATTCGGTGGAGAAATTGAAATGAAAGTTATGTCGGAGATGGGCTATGATGCTGGCACTATAGGTAATCATGATTTTGATGCAGGTATAGATGGCTTGATAAAACAATTACCCCATGCTAACTTCCCATTCATTAATAGTAATTACAATGTTCAAGATAGTGCGCTCCATGACAAAACCTTCCCGTATAAAATCTGGGAGTATGAAGGAATCAAAGTTGGTATCTACGGATTGGGAATTGAGTTAGAGGGGCTTGTTGCTCCGGAGATGTATGGCAAAGTAGTCTATAACGATCCTATAGCTGCTGCTAAAAAGCATGAAGATATATTATACAATGATATGGGTTGTCACTATGTGATCTGCTTAAGTCATCTCGGATATGAATATCGCAGTGACAAAATTTCTGATGTCAAACTTGCACAGCAAACCAAGCATACGGACCTTATTCTTGGCGGTCATACACATACCTTCCTTCGAGAGCCCAGAATTGAGAAAAATATGGAAGGAGAACCTGTCGTAATAAACCAAGCGGGGTGGGGAGGAATGTTATTGGGACGTATAGACATTTATTTTGAGAAAGGTCGAAAAAGAAGAGTGCAAAATTCCACTAATATTCAAGTTATTTAAGAACAACCCTAAAAATCAAAGACTTATATATTTCACGAATTATCATCCATAACCCACTGATAATCAATTTCATAGAATATTTATATAACGATAAAATATATGTCAAACTTCTTGTCATTCATGCTCGATTAAACATATTTTATCTTCATCTTTGCATAAAGCTGAGAGTTAATTCTCGCCATCCCAAAAGCTTATTATTTTTAATAACTTCGTGAACAACTGCATTGTCTATGGACCACATTAGCGTATGGGACAATTGTCTTCAGGCAATTAGAAAAAGTATAAATGCGCAAACATTTAAAACGTGGTTCGAACCAATTAAGCCTATTAAGTTAGATAATAGTTCCCTCACCATTCAGGTTCCCAATACATTCTATTATGAATGGCTCGAAGAGAATTATGTCGGATTGTTAAAAAAGACCATTCGTCAAGAACTTGGCGAAGAAGGCAAATTAGAATATCAAGTTCTTCTTGATGACCATCAAAATGCTGGTCGACAAGCTAATTCTTCTAATGAAAGACAATTCTATTCATCACAAAACATCCGAAATCCTTTCGTAATTCCTGGCATTAAGAAACTTAGAGTAGACCCTCAACTCAATCCAAAATACACCTTCGATAACTTTATAGAAGGCGATTGTAATAAATTGGCAAGAAGTGCTGGAATGGCTATTGCTAAGAATCCTGGAGGAACTGCCTTTAATCCTTTAGTTGTATACGGAGATGTTGGATTAGGAAAGACACATTTGGCTCATGCTATCGGCAATGAAGTCAAACAAAGGTTTCCAAAAAAGAACACACTATATATTAGTACTGAGCGATTTACAAATCAAATTATAGAATCTATAAAGAAGAATTCTGTAAATGAATTAGTGAATTTCTATCAGACTATAGATATCCTAATAGTAGATGACATCCAGTTTCTGTCTAATAAAATGAAGACACAGGAGATATTTTTTAATATTTTCAATCATCTACATCAGATTGGCAAGCAGATTATTATTACTTCTGATTGTCCTCCTAAATCTCTGGAAGGCATTCAAGATAGATTGATCTCCAGATTCAAGTGGGGTCTATCTGCTGATCTTCAAGCTCCTGATTTCGAAACCCGAATGGCGATTTTATCTTCTAAGATAGATTCAGAAGGGGTTGCTACTATTGGGAATAACGTGATGGAATTCATCTCTTACAATGTAAAGGATAATGTTAGAGAGCTTGAAGGTGTGCTTGTATCGCTTATCGCCCAATCTTCGCTTAACGACAAGGAAATAGATATAAACCTTGCTAAGCATGTTGTTCAAGGGTTCGTTAGCGGTGTAAGTAAGGAAATTACCATTGACAATATCAAACAACTTGTTTCCGAGTACTTGAAAATACCTGTAGACAAAATTCAAGGAAAAACAAGGAAAAGAGAAGTTGTAATGGCTCGTCAACTCTCTATGTATCTTGCCAAACACCATACTAATAGTTCATTGAAAGCGATAGGTGATAACTTTGGAGGTAGAGATCATAGCACAGTTATCTACTCATGTAAGACTGTCGAAGATCTCATAGATACAGATCCCCTTATAAAAGATGCTCTTCAAGAACTAGAGAAGCAAGTAAAAATGAGCCTCTCTGGTATTCATGCTTAATTTCTCTTGAGTCTTTCAAAATATTCTCTTCGTATTTTCGCCTTTTAGTTAGATCACAATGTAAACCATAGTGGCCCATTGATTAAAACTCTAATTATGAAGTACCTAATTGTTGCCATTTTTGCCACTTCGATCATTTTATCTCCCAGTTGTAATCTGTCTGATAATGGCTTTGGCGTAGCGCCTTTCGAGACCACGGAAGCAGGATTGAATTGGTTTAGTATCGAGGACCTTGAGCAAATGAAGAATATTGGGAGCCGCAAAATTCTTGTCGATGTATATACAGGTTGGTGTGGCTGGTGTAAGAAGATGGATCAAAACACATTTACTGATCCTGCTGTTGTAGCGTTTCTCAATAAAAACTATGTCTTAGTCAAACTCAACGCTGAACAAAAGGAGGCCATTCAATTCAAAGGAGAAACCTATGAAAGTGTAAAAATAGGAAGAAGAAAAACTAATAAATTAGCTGTAAAATTCTTGGATGGTAGACTTGACTATCCTACAATCGTTTACCTAGACGGAGGTAGTCTAAAAAAGATAAAGTTATCTTCTGGTTATAAGGATGCCCAACAATTACTTAAAGAGCTTCATGCGCTTACTCCGATTACATCATGAAAGTAGATTTAGTTTGTTTCGGAGAATTACTTTGGGATATGCTTCCCAATGGAAAAGTCGTAGGGGGTGCTCCATTTAATATAGTAAACAGAGCGGATAGTCTTGGGCTTGATGCATTTATTGTTACATCTATCGGTAATGATATTCTTGGTGATGAACTTTTAAAAACTGTTGCGAATAAGGTCAATCATACTCATTTCATCCAGCGACACAAGTCCTTAGAGACAAGTAAAGTGGAAATAGAACTTAGCTCAAAAGGAGAACCAAAGTATAATATTGTAAGACCCGTGGCTTGGGATGATATTCAGGTAGATCAGAGAATAATCGATTTGGTCAAATCAAGTAAAGCTTTGGCCTATAGTAGTCTTGCTCTAAGAGATGAAAGATCGCGGTCTACCCTTTTTAGCCTACTTCCACATGCAAAGAATAAGATTTGCGATATCAATCTACGGGCTGGAAATTATGGGCAATCAACAATCATGCAAATGGTTGAGTCTGCTGATACATTACGTATGAATGAATCGGAACTTCTCATGCTCGCTACATGGCTTGGATACTCAGAGCTATCACAGAAAGATCAAATAATAGCAATTCAAAAACATTACAATTATAACGAAGTAATTGCTACTCTTGGAGCTGAAGGGGCAATCTGTTATGATGGGGATTCCTTTTTTATTCAATCCGTATTTCCTACGGATATTAAGGACACTGTTGGTGCAGGGGATGGATTTTTAGCTGCATATATAACTCGAAAACTGAAAGGAGATATTATCGAAGAAGCATTGCGTTATGCTTGCGCTGTAGGCAGTATTACTGCCTCTAAACGTGGAGGCACACCAGAAATATCAGAAGAAGAAATTCAACAATTGATTGACTCACATTCTTAAGTCTATTCTTATAATGGCTCTAATGATGTGATTTAAGAATTCGGCTGATTGTCGAGAAAACTGCCCCAACGAAAGAGAAAACGTCGAAGTACCTGGCTGTCAATCAGTTTTTCGTAGCCATCTTGGTTCGTTCTTTAGTCACTTTAATATAAATGAAGCTCCATACCTGTCCCAATCTTCTTTATAATCTATATCAGAAAGAACTTCTATTTCCTCTAATAATAACTCCAATTTTGTAACCCGCTCTCGGGTTACATTTGCGACGGCATCAGTGCTCCAAGGTATATCCAGAAACAAATTATCATGTGCCCTTTTCATCCCCAACAAATAGTATCCACCATCAAGACTGGGTCCTACTACAACATCTGAAGATTCTAATTTACACCAAGCCTCTTCTAAATGTCTGGGTCTTAATTGAGCACAATCACTTCCTATGATTAGAACGTTTCGGCAATTATGTAATACACTTTGAAACGCTACAAGCATCCTACCACCTAAATCTCTTTCTACTTGAAGCTCCTTAGAATATGCAACTGAAGTCCATAAGTCATCCTGAACTACCTCTTCAGCATAAAATACATAGACACGCGCATCTACCTTAGAGACAACCTCCTTAGTATGAGCTAGCAATATATTATAAATCTCAAGAGCCTCCTCGTTACCTACCTCAGCGGCTAAACGAGTCTTCACTTTTCCAAGTTCTGGTTTTCTGACAAAAAGTATAATCCCCCTTTCACATTGGATATTCACGCGATTTTACTTTCTATTCTACAAGAAGATATATTTGCCTATGCAGTCAATTAAATACAAGTCTTAAAAAAATGATTACTCGTCTTTTTTCTTATCCTCTTCTTTTATTCTAATACTGGTGCCATCTTTAAGCACTTTCGACAACGAACTATAAGGGCCACTAACTACTGATAGGCCATCTTCCACACCATTCGTTATCTCTATGTATTCATCATCCTGAATACCTGTAGTTATTTTTATTTTTCTAACCGTATCTGCTTCGTTCGTAAATACTACTTCATCATATTTCTCTTCATCAGCATCTTCATCTTCTAATCGAACAGTAACCGCTTGAATAGGAACTGTGAGAACATCCTCTCTTACATCTGTAATAATATCTACAGATGCTGACATTCCTGGTCTGAATGGATACTGAATCCCACTTGCCACTTCAGAGGCATATGACGCAGGATCCAATCTAATCTTAACTATAAAATTAGTCACTTGGTCAGTGTTCAACGAAGCAGTGGCACTAGTTGTTCCTGCCACATTAGTAGCACTATTTGCAATTTCAGTAACAGTACCTGCAAATTTCTTATCTATATATGCATCTACTTCTATCTCTACTTTATCTCCAAATGAAACCTTTAAAATATCATTTTCACTTACTTCCACTTGAGCTTCCATCGTATTAAGATTAGAAATACGCATAATTTCAGTTCCGGCCATTTGGGCTGTTCCTACAACTCGCTCTCCTTTTTCTACTGATAGACTTGAGATAACACCACTGTTTGGTGCTTTTATAGATGTGCGACTCAGATTGGTTCGTAATTCCTGAAGAGAGGCTTCATTACTTGCCACCATAAATTCTGCCGCCTTAGCATTTTCAGAAGAGGCTCTAATCCCGGCATCTGAAGAATTAATACTTGCTTGCGTTGCTTCTACTTGAGCTAGTGTCTCATCAAATTGAGCTTGCGAAACAACTCCTTGCTTAAACAATTCACGGTTTCTATCATGGACGCGTTTGGCTTGTTTCAATTGCGTTTCCAATTCCATTTTCTGAGCCCTGTTCGTTTCTATTTGCGCTCTGGAAGATGATAATTGTGCCTTTGCATTATTCAGATTCGCCGCTCCTCTTTGCACTGTAGAAAGGTATGCTTCTGGATCTATCTTTAGCAATAATTGTCCAGTAACAACAGAATCTCCTTCCTCTACATAGAGGTTTACAATTTCTCCCGAGACATCTGAACTGATAACCACTTCTACTTCGGGATAGATTCTACCACTCGCAGAGACCGTCTCCTTGATAGTTCGCTTCTCTACTTCAGCCACTTCTATTTCTTCACCTTTGGGTTCCGCATTTTTCTTGAACCAATAAGCGCCTAAAAGTGCTGCTAATACCAGAACAAGAACAATTATGAGCCAACGTCTACTTTTTTTCTTTTTTCGAGCCATGAGTTATTTTATTAATACGCCTTTTTACTTAAGACTTACTGGATATCCTTGATAAAAATCTAAAACTTTTGCTTTCAGCATGTAATCATATTTTGCAATGATTTGATCTGTTCGCCCTTGATTCATCTGATCTTGAATACTGGTATAATCGAAAGAATTTATTGCTCCCAGATTATACCTTTTCTCTGCATTCTCAAATGCTATTTCACGTGCCGACAAAACTTTAATTGCTGCGTCCAAATTACGCTTTGCTGCCTTAACATCAGTAATCAACTGCCCTAAAGTATTCCGTAGGTTGATACTGTATTTGTCTCTTTCGGCTTTTTGATTTAATACGTTGATTTTAGAACGTTCTATATTCCCCTTCGTATTGTAGTTGTTATAAATCGGAATATTAGCACTAAATCCAAAGCCTAAAGACTTGTTGTCCGCTATTTGTGCAATGTAAGGGATCGTACTAAATGAGCTAGGAACAAACTGTGAAGTCCCCAAGAGTGCAGGCACATTATCGATAGTGACTTGTTGGAATATATCTTCACTATTTCCTCCATCTACTTTTTTTGCCTGAGCAGAATAATTTGTTCCAAAATTTACTCCAAAACTTAAAGTTGGTAAAAGCTGCGATTCCGCAATTTCTACACCCTTTTCAGCGCTTGCCAAACGCAGATCATAGGCTCTTAACTCCGGTCTCGAGGATACCACTCTCTCTAATATCTCCTCAAATGAGGATAATTCGGGATCTGAGTATACTTTTTGCTCAACAGGAGGAATTGCTAAATCCAACTCAGATGAAGGGTCAAAATTCATCAACCCTTTCAGGTTTAAAAATCCCAAATCTATTCGATTTTCGGCGAGCGTGATTTGCTGATCTGCGGTAGCTTGTTGCGCCTCTAAATCATATATTTCGAATTGCGCTCTACTTCCAGCCTCAACCATTTTTTGCATTTGATCGATTTGATCCCTGATAGTTTTAAGTTGAACCTGAGCATTGGATAGATTATCCTTTGCAAATAAGACTTCAAAATATGCTCCTACAACGTTCAGAGTGATTGTATTGATTATCGAAGACTTGTCGGCATCAGCGGCTGATTCATTAACCCTACTTTGTTCGATTGACTTTTTCAATCTTCCGCCACCATAGAGTAACACTCCAGAATTGACCTGATATCCATTCGAAAAAAACGTTGCATTGTTAAAATCATTAGTAGTGGGATCTACAGTACGGCCTGAGTTCCAGTTTGTGCTTATTCCAGCATTTAAACTTGGATACCTCTGACTTTCACTGATCTTCGTCTGAATAGCAGCATCATCAATTTGATAGTCGGATTGCTGTATATCGATACTATGCTCAATCGCATAACTAAGGCACTTTTCCAAATCCCATACTTCTTGAGCGAAAGTTGGAACATTTAAAAACCCAATAATTAAAATAAGTAAAATACATCTCATAAATCCTGAATTTGATTGATCAGAGAAATCAAATCTCCGTTGTGGAGGCTAAGGTAAAAGTCCATCGATAGGTGAGACCTATATTTATATCAAATTATGATGAGAATAGATGAAAGTGCCGAAAAGTGTCTAAAATTCCGAGATTAAACTAGTAACTCCGATCAATCTATCATATCGACCGGTAAGCGATCTATAGTATACTAATACAACATAATCATTATCCGTAGCAAAATTACTCCCTTCGAAATAGCTTGGATCATATGTCTCATCATCATATAATACTACATACTGATAATCGTAATAGCCTTGTTTCAATAATCCCCCGCCATAGTAAAGTTGCAAGTCATAGTCATATTTGAGCCGGAATTCCTCCAATGGTTTCCAGTCTGTAAACTTCCCAATCAGATATACATCCCCATCAAGAATGATATCCCGGTTCTCTATAGCGAAAGAGGTCTCTATATAGTCACTCCTGATATGATCTTGATTGTACTCTAAAGATTGAATTATATAATTTCCGTTTAAGTCACTTACATTTGAATACGTAATACCCTGTCTCTTTCGATCCTTTTCAACTATCATTCGAATACCATCTTCTTTCACTTCAATGTTGCGAACACCAAATCCGCGTGACCGCAAGGAGCGTATATCCACTCCTCTAAACTCATTGAATGCCGGAAAACTTATTCTCTTTGCCCTATTGAATTCTATTTGGTCTCCGATTACAAACTGTGGGATTATATTTTCTTGGGCGATATCCCACCTACCATTTTGAATCGCGGTAACGAAAATTTCCCGCTGAGGATTAGAGACGGGAAAGTTCCTATTATTAATAGCAATTATCAATTCTTGGTGTGTCAATGATTTGCTGGCTAAGAGGGCTCTTTTTATATCTACATTTACAACAACTTGTTTTTCAGCCACCATAAATCTGCGCGAAAAGGCCAATTCATCAGAATCATTATCTCGAACTACCAATAGAAAATTGCCTGAAATACGCCAATTGACGTCATTATTGGGAAGTTCCAGCGTATAGTTAGTGAAATCTATGCGAGTACCGATCGAATATTCATAATCTCTAATCTCTTCATCATTGAACCCATCTAAATATTGAGATTCATCCAATTCCGATGGTTGCCAATCTTTATCACAATGGATCAAGCGATATGTATATTCTCTATCACCCCCTAAAATATCATCAAATGAAAGTTTCAACTTCGCTGAAGAACCAAGATCCACAAGCGGTAAAGATGTACTCAATCCTTGGTGGCTCAGCTGGACAGACTTGATATGTTCTAAGTATATATGATCTTCATAAAGCAACTCCTCTTGGGCAACTAAAGAAAACACCATGGTAAAACTGCAAAGGGCGAGAATAACAATTTTGAATCGTTGCATATGTACTATAATGACGTATTTGTTCAAATATTGTCAGTTAAGAATAGATTAATGTTTCACTCCTATAATCCTCTCTCGAATCTAAAGGAAAATGAAACAAATGTAGTACCCTGATTTAATCATAATTCACATTCTCGGGCTTACTGGTATAAATATTGTCCTTAATTCTGTATCTCCATGGCATATGCGCCCAAGCCTGAGCATACTTGATACCCACTCTGGGTCCTGCAATAATATAACTATGATTTATATTATCCCCTTGATAGATTCTTATCGGGCTATTTTCCTCCCAATAAATAATGCCATTGCTTGATGTTGTAATCCCCATAGCAGATGTCCACTTCCAAGGTCCATTAGTTAGCTGGACAGATGATTTTTTCACCTTTCTTCGCTCCATCATTGTATCTATATTCCCGCTATTGGTTCAATAGCTCTTATTAGCACAGCATGAGCGGTTTTTTTTTGGTCCAGTTACGACATTACATAGGTGATGCCTGCCGTAACAAAGATAAATGTAGGCGCTACCTCCTTCATTATACATGGTCTCCGTTCTCGGTGTTCTTTTATTACCAAAAGCATGAGATCCTCTATCCTCTGGAGCTCTATAAGCTTCCGTCTCTACTATCCTTCCGGCCATAGAAATATCACCAAATTGGGATACGATTATCTTACCCAGTAAGTCTCGAGAGAGTTCAAGGACATTAGTTGATTGATAATAAGATTTCGGAAGTATACTGAACGCAGAAAGCGAATCTAGTATAAGCTTCTGTAAACTTTTCAAATAGAGGTGCTTACGGCTTGGCTTCCCAAAATTTCTCTTTTTGTTGGATATAGTTTCATTAGGCTTTGAGCGGAATACTCAAACTACCACCTAATGTTGGACTACTTGCTCCTGTCACAGAAGGAAGTGTGTTGGGCACCTTTTGCATCCTTAGATATCCCATGAATGACATTAAGATTGCTTCTTTAAAATTTATCGTCATTTCGTCCGGCTTAACAATGGCAATCAGATCTCCCGTATGCATATCAAGAGATTCGATAAGGAATTTGTTATGAGTTCCTCCTCCTGTGACAAGAACTGTTAATTTATCATTGGGCCTTGCCGCAGTCATACGTTTGATATCCAATGACAACTGTATAGCAATGAATTCCGTCATTGTCGCTAATCGATCTTCGACAGCACTTTTCTGATCCAAATAACTTGGCGCAAAATCATTCATTACCCAAGTATTATCCAGAGATTTAGGCGCGGGCAAAGCCATATAATCAGTTGTTAGACTTTCATCTAAGATCTCTTCTATAATAGTACCCCGTCTTGCAATGTTTCCTCCACTATCATATTCAAGTCCTTTCTCTTTAGCAAGCACATTCAATACTTGATTACATGGACAACTATCAAATGATGTAATCAATTCACCATTATGGTAACTCACATTAGCGATCCCGCCAAGATTTATATATAAATCATATCCCGAATAGATCCATTGCTCTGCAATTGGCGCAAGTGGTGCTCCCTGCCCTCCTTTTGCTATATCGTTCGCTCTGAAGTTATTGATCGTAGGTATTCCGGTCAGCTCAGCAATCGTTGCAGCGGATCCTATCTGCGCAGTAAAGTTCAGATCTGGATAGTGAAATATAGTGTGCCCATGGGACGCAACATAGTCTACTTCAAGCCGCTCATCTTCAACGATCTGTAAAATTGCAGATGCGCAGAATTCAGAAAATTCCACCTCCAATTCCAAATATTCCTTTGCACTAAGACTTGTAGCACCAGCAAGTTTCTCTTGCAAAGACTTAGGATACGCCATTGTATCAGCTAACAAACATTTCCACTGAATAGATTCAATTGTAGAACCCTCAAACTCACAAACAGCCATATCCAATCCATCAAGAGAACTGCCAGACATACATCCAAGAATCGTAATCTTCTCACTCATAATACCAAGATAGTATATCCAGATGATTAAGACTCAAAAGTGGAGCTAAAAAAAATTGACGTCCATTTATTTCAAAGTTTCGAAATCCGCCATACATATTGCCGTATAATTAACGAATCCCCATCTTTAATTCTTTAAAGGAAACTTAAAAACCTTTTGAAGTTTCCTGAGTTTAATTGATATATTTTTGCAAGATGAATGAGACACTTCATGAGATTACAGAAAAGTCCCTTGAGCGCTTCATGCGATATGGGGTCAAATCTGTGAGTATGGATGATATATCCAAATCTCTTGGCATGAGCAAAAAAACCTTATATCAGTACTATGCCAATAAGGAAGCTCTAATTCAAGGAGCAATTGAGCAACAGCAAAAAAGAGATGCTGATGTATTTGCTAGTATCCAATCCAAAAGTGTCAACGCCATTGACGAAATGGTACAAATAGCAGAATACTTTCTTACTATTCTAAAAGATCTTGGACCTTCTTTTATCTATGATATGCGGAAATATTATCCTTTGCAATGGAAACTCTCAAAAGACTTTCATAATGTTTTTCTCAAAGCAGAAATCAAATCCAACATAGAAAGGGGCATGGAAGAAAGATATTATCGCCAGAATCTGGATCCAGATTTAGTGAGTACATTTTATGTTGCTTCTTCATGGGCTATTGCCGATGATGTAATTGTTTCATTCAAAGACTTTGATCCCCAAGCGTTGGTCAAACAACATGTTATGTATCATCTATATGGCCTTCTCTCTTCTTATGGCCATGAACATTTAAAAGACTATAAATTTTTCGAATAATGCAGCGATACACTTTAATAATATATCTCCTGTTTTCCATCTTCTCGCTCAATGCGCAAGACAATTATACACTGACGCAAGCGATAGATTACGCATTAGAGAATCATTCCAAAATGAAAGTTGCCAAATTAGATCATGATAATAGTAAGTGGCAATACAAGGAAGCGAAGTCTATAGGCATGCCTCGCTTCAATGGTGATGTGAATTATACATACTTCTATCAGTTACCTCAATCACCAGTACAAGATTTTATTTCACCAGCAGTCTATGGCGTCTTAGTAGGCGAAAAGGTTACCACTGAAAATGGAACTATTACACCTAATAATATTCCTGATCCCCAAACTTTTAATATTGCTTTTCAGCAAAAGCAATCTTTAAACTTTGGCTTGAAAGGAGAGGTTTTAGTATTCGATGGCAACTTTCTAAAAGGACTAAAAGCTGCCAGGAAATTTATGAGCCTTTCCGCTAATCAAGTAAAGCTAACAGAACAAGATATTATATCTAATGTCACAAGGGCATATCAGAACGTACTCGTCGTTCAACGTAACATCGGTATAATAAATAATAACATTGATAATATTACAAATGCGCTTAGGGAAACTCGCATTATTTATGAAAACGGATTCGCTGAAGAACTTGATGTAGATCGATTACAACTTTCGTTAGAAAATCTTAGTATCGAAAAAGAGAAAATACAACGCCTTGTTGAAG
The DNA here is from genome assembly GCA_047634015.1 of Saprospiraceae bacterium. GTDB lineage: Bacteria > Bacteroidota > Bacteroidia > Chitinophagales > Saprospiraceae > JAJRXG01. The sequence continues at coordinate 53,397 of JBLIDB010000001.1, read as the reverse complement.
TAAGTTATAATGTACTAAAATATCAAATGGCGTATCCGGTGCTTCAAGAACTAATCATCACCGGAGATCTCGAAAAAGAAGTTGAATTACTGCTTATAAATCCTAATGAGTACATAGCAACGATAGCCGTAGAAAGAAGACCAGAACATCAATTATTAATACAAGCAATAGACCTCGATCAAGCCGACCTTGTAAGAATTAAGCAAGGATATATCCCTAGCGTTTCTGCTAAAGTAGGCTATGGACAAACACTTAGTCGAAATGGATTATTCAATGGCAATGAAGCTGGATTTCTTGGAAATGGCTCTATAGGCCTAAGTGCTCGAATTCCAATTTATGATGGAGGATACACGAAAAGTAAAATAGAACAGAAAAAAATAGAAATTGCAAAAAGAGAAATAGAGTTAAGTGAATTTGATAGAGCTATGACCCTTCAAGTTATCAATGCGCAACAAAATCTTAACAATGCAAAATCCTCTATTAGTGCCGCAAAAAGAGCACTTTCCTTAAATGAAAAAATCTATAATAAATCTAAAATCAAATACCAAGAAGGAGTAGGAAGCAGTGTAGAAGTAACACAAGCTGAAGGATCATTATATCAATCCCAAGCACAATATATTAACTCCCTTTTTGATCTAATTACGGCTAAGACAGATCTTGATATAGCTACCGGACAAGTCTTAGACTACAACAAATAATACAATCGAAATATCATGTATAAATTTCTACTCCCAATAATTGCACTTTCCCTTTTGACCGCTTGCAGTAAAAAGGAAATAATACCCGAAAATCTTGAAGGCCTTAAAGTGGTGCTCTCTTCTAAGAAATTTGAAATGGCCACTTTGCAAAAAGAAATCAAAGTAATTACTGAAAAACTGGTGGTCTTGGATCCTACGCTACAGGAAAAAGCAAAATTAGTAGACACAATGCATCTGAGTAAAGGAGTATTTGATCGATTTATAGAGCTACAAGGGACAGTAATAAGTGATGACATAGCAAATGTCGTCAGTGAGGTACCCGGACGCATCACAAGCCTCCTGGTAAAAGAAGGGGACTACGTAAAGAAAAAGCAATTAATAGCCACCTTAGATTTAGAATCTCTGGATATGCAAATCGCAGAAGTAGAAACTTCGCTTTCGCTTGCTAAAGATGTTTTTGTCAGACAAGAACGTCTATGGAATCAGAAAATAGGTTCGGAGATTCAATTCCTTCAAGCGAAAAACAGAGTTGAACAACTTGAAAAATCACTGGAGACGATTCGATTCCAACAAACGAAAGCCAGCGTATATGCCCCAATATCTGGATATGTAGATATGGAATTTATGAAGCAAGGGGAACTAGCAAGTCCGGGTATGCCAATTATTCAAATCCTTAACACATCTAACATCAAGATCGCAACTGATCTTCCAGAGCAATATCTACGAATTGTCAAGAGAGGTGCAATAGTAGACTTAGACTTTCCAAGCATTGACTTAAGCACTACCGGAAAAATAAGTCTTTTAGGTCGTAGTATAAATCCTTCCAATAGAACTTTGAAATTAGAAATCACACCTTCAAAGAGATCTTCACTTCTTAAACCGAACTTGCTTGCGCAAATCAAGTTGAAGGAATTATCAGCATCTGAAGTAATTACTATTCCACTCCAATCGATAATGCAAGAAGTAGATGGTACCCAATATGTCTATATCGCAAAACCTAAAGAAGACAATAAATGGAGAGCGACTAAGACGTATATCAAAACAGGAGAGGCTACAAATAATGATATTATAGTAGAAGAAGGGCTTTCTATCTCTGATGTACTTGTAACTAAAGGGACAAGAAACCTAAGCAATCAAGAATTGATCAATTTAAATGTCAACTCTAATGAGTAGTATTAAAGATAAACTTAGAACATTTAGTCTAAGCAACTTCGCGATAGATAATGGAACGAGTATTATGATCCTCATCCTGATGATCGTAATATTTGGATTTCGCTCCTATACGAGCATGTCGAAAGAATCGTATCCAGAAGCAAGTCTTCCGACGATATACATTAATACACCTTACTTTGGTAACTCTGCAGCGGAGATTGAAAACTTGGTTGCTCGTCCCATGGAGAAAGAGATCTCTACGATTTCTGGTATTAAGAATATAAAATCAACATCTATCCAGGATTTTTCTGTAATACTGGTAGAATTCGAAGCAGATGAAGACAAGGATCTCGCACTTCGTAAAGTCAAGGATGCGGTAGAGAAGGCTAAGTCTGAATTACCTAATGACTTGGATCAAGATCCAAGTGTAGAGGAAGTAAACCTTTCCGAATTTCCAATAATGACGGTTAACCTATCTGGAAATTATGCTTTGGAAGAATTGCGAGAATACGCCGAGACGCTTCAAGACGAGTTTGAGCAACTTCGGGAGATCAATAATATACAATTAAAAGGAGGTCTCGAAAGAGAAGTCAAGATCAATATTGATCTTCTCAAAATGCAAGCATTACAAGTATCTTTTAATGATGTAGAGCAAGCCATTGCACAGGAGAATATGTCAATGTCCGCTGGAGAAATAACAAATCAGAATTTTAATCGCTCAATTAGGATTCTTGGTGAATTTCAGAACACAAATGAAATTAAAAATGTCGTTGTAAAAAGTGAAAAGCGAAAACCTATATACCTCCGAGACTTTGCTGATGTGGTATTGGGATTTGAGGATAGAGAAAGCTATGCCAGATCTAATAGTCTGCCAGTTATCTCCCTTGATATCGTGAAAAGAAAAGGTGGAAATGTAATCGACGTCGCTGCGAAGATTAGAATTGTCATCGAAGAACAAAGGGTGAACTTTCCTCCTGAGTTGAATATAGCCCTATTCAATGACACCTCTGTTTATACAGAGGAATCCGTATCAACATTAGAAAATAGTATTATATCGGGAGTCATTCTTGTGGTTCTTGTACTACTATTCTTTCTCGGTCTTAGGAACGCCCTTTTCGTTGGAATCGCTATTCCTCTTTCTATGTTATTAGGAATACTATGGTTGGATATAACGGGCAACTCCATGAATATGATCGTTTTCTTCGGATTGATCTTAGCACTTGGTCTGTTAGTGGACAATGCCATCGTTGTGGTTGAAAACATTTATAGATATATGCAAGAAGGATACTCCGGGTCAGACGCGGCCAAGTACGGGGCTGGAGAAGTCGCTATGCCAATTATCGCCTCGACTGCTACTACACTTGCCGCCTTTATTCCACTAGCGATGTGGCCAGGGATTATGGGTGAGTTTATGAAATTTTTTCCAATAACACTCATTGCCGTATTGACATCATCTCTTTTTGTGGCGCTGGTTATTAATCCCGTATTGACATCTCGATTTATGAAGGTAGATGAACGAGCCGACACGAGACAGCTGAGAAGACGTAAGCAAAGAAATGTCCTAATTGGTGCTGCCATCTTACTTCTATTTGCCGTTGCTTTTCATTTCATAGAAATTAATTGGGCCAGAAATATTGCTGTCCTCATAGCTGGGCTATCTACGATTAACTTCTTTTTATTTCGTCCAGGCACGTTTTACTTTCAAAATCGTGGGCTTCCAGCACTTGAAAGTAGTTACAAACGATTCGTGAAATTTATATTGAAAGGACCGGGACCAATTATAATGTTTGGAGGTATGATAGCACTTTTGATTGGATCGTTAATGTTACTTATGGCCAATATGCCAAAAGTAGAATTTTTCCCTTCTGGCCAGCCTCAATATGTAAATGTATTTGTAGACCTGCCATTGGGTTCAGGGATAGAGGCAACCAATGATGTAGTTAAGGGTATCGAAGAAGATGTAAAGCAAGCTCTTGTTCCTTATAGTGAAATTGTAGAAGAAGTACTTACACAAATCGGGAAAGACACTAATGATCCTTCAACACCTCCAGAGCCCGGAGTTACTCCTCATAAAGCAAGAATTACAACTTCATTCGTCCAGTACAAAGAAAGAAATGGAATCTCTACTGCAGATGCCATGCAAGCAATAAGAGATGCAGTTCGCGAGCAACCGGGAGTATCCATTGTAGTTGGTCAAAATAGCGATGGCCCCCCAACAGGCCTACCAATTAGTTTAGAATTGACAGGCGAAGATATTGATCAATTATCTTCCCTTTCTAAAGATGTGATTCAATATCTTAATTCACAAAAAGTTCCCGGCGTTGAAGGGCTTAAGGCTGACGTAAGGCTCGCTAAACCAGAATTAGAAATTAAAATAGACAGAGAGTCCGCCAGAAGATATGGACTCTCCACAGCACAGATAGCCATGGCGCTTCGAACCTCTGTATTTGGAAAAGAAGTTTCTAAATTCAAAGATGGAGAAGATGAATATCCGATAATGGTAAGGTTGTCAAAAAAATATCGAGATAATGTTACGGCCTTAATGAATCAGGAAATAACATTTAGAAATCAGATCACGGGTAAAATAGTTCAAATTCCTATTAGTGCTGTCGCTTCTTATAATTACAGTACAAGTTATAACGCTATTAAAAGGAAAGATCAGGAAAGGAATATTACTGTTTATTCTAAAGTAATACAAGGGTATAATACAAATGAGATCGTTACAGAATTAAAACAAGCGATGGAAAGCTTCACTATGCCGAGAGGAGTCACATATGTATTTACTGGAGAACAAGAACAACAAGCGGAAGACATGGCCTTCCTAAATGGGGCATTCATGTTAGCCCTCTTTTCGATTTTTATAATTCTTGTTGCTCAGTTTAATTCTATCTACTCTCCGTTCATTATAATTCTATCTATTGTATTTAGTACGATAGGCGTATTTCTCGGATATGCGATAACAGGTAAAACTATAGTTGTCATCTTTACTGGAGTTGGAATTATATCCTTAGCCGGAATAGTAGTTAATAATGCGATCGTGCTTGTGGATTATATTAACCTTGTCATACAGCGTAAACGAGAAGAAAAAAGAGTTCCGCATATGCTCTTACTCGAAAAAAGTGAAATCAAAGATAGTATCATTCAAGGTGGAGCAACAAGATTGCGACCAGTATTGCTGACAGCTATTACAACCATTCTTGGGCTTGTCCCCTTGGCGACAGGATTCAACATGAATTTCTTTAGTTTGTTGACGGAATTGGATGCTCAGATTTATATTGGTGGAAACACAACCTCTTTGTGGGGCCCTCTCGCATGGACTGTTATCTATGGAATGACATTCGCGACTTTCTTAACACTGGTAGTTGTACCTGCTATGTACTATCTTGCCTATAGAATAAAATACCTTACTGAGAGAAAAGGAATATTAAAAAAGTACGCAACAGAAGAAGAAGTATGAATGAGGACTTGCCTTTAGAAGATATAAGACAGAGTTACGAAAGCTCAACTCTAAACAAAGAGGATCTTCTATCTGATCCAATTACTATGGCTAATAAATGGTTGGGCGAAGCAATCGGAAATCCTGATGTCCCAGAACCCAATACATTTACACTCGCCACAGTAGACAAAGATGGGCAGCCTTCCTCAAGAACATTATTGATCAAAGGAATAGAGCTAGAGGGTTTTATATTTTACACGAATTATCGCAGCCGGAAAGGTCAAGAACTCAACCTGAACCCCAAAGCCGCAATCCTATTCTTCTGGCAAGGACTCGAAAGACAAATTAGAATCGAAGGCGCCATTACCAAGCTCGATACCGCAAAATCAAAAGCTTACTTCCAATCCCGTCCTCGAGAAAGTCAAGTAGGTGCTTGGGCGTCTCCTCAGAGTGAAGTAATCCCTGATCGATCAATACTTGATGACCGTGTTGAAGAGATCGGCGGTATTTATAAAGATAGTACAGTACTTCCAAAACCTCCGCATTGGGGTGGATATGTTTTAAAACCCCACTATTTAGAATTCTGGCAAGGAAGAGCAAATAGAATGCATGATAGATTAACTTATACTAAGCATGGGGAAGCCTGGGAGATTAATCGATTGGCTCCGTAAGCTAAGTGCAATTCTAACTCTTCTTCATTTTCTTTTAAAAAAAAAGAAGGATATCCATGAAGTAGAAATATTGAGGTAGCAAGATTGTAAATTTATATTTTCTACTAAATAAAAAATTCATTCTGCCAAGAGAAATTTAGGGAATATGAATCACAATTTCGGGATATCACTAGATCATTACCATCATCTTTACGGCATACATTCTAAAAGAAGTCTTCATATTTGCATCGCGTCTTTTGACAAGAAAAGCATACTTGACTGCGGGCTTAAAAAGACAAAGTAAACTGAATCGGCACGACTCTTTATAAGCAAAAAAAGATTTTATAAGACAACAGAACTTAGTCTGCTTTCATCCTACAATCCTGCCTTCTTACTAATCTCCATCATACGATCTATACAAGCTACTCCTTTTTCTATAACCCAATCTTCAAGAATAATTTCAGGAAGTTCGTATTCCATACAGAGGTATAATTTCTCTATAGAATTACGCTTCATATGTGGGCAGTCATTACATGCACAAGTGTTGTTAGGCGGAGCAGGAATGAAATTCTTATCAGGAGACTTCAATTCCATCTGATGGATGATCCCTGATTCCGTTGCAACTATAAATTCTTGGACATCACTCTCTTGAGTATATCTCAATAATCCACTTGTAGATCCTATAAAATGCGCCTTCTCCAATATATGTGCTTCGCATTCTGGATGTGCGATTAATTCAGCCTCTGGATGTCTGACCATGGCTTTGACAATCTTCTCCGCAGAGAATATCTCGTGTACCATACATGCTCCATTCCATAGGATCATATTGTCTCTTCCAGACTTCTTCTGAAGATAAGCACCGAGATTCTTATCTGGAGCGAATATGATTCCTTGATCTTCAGGCACGCTATTGATCACATGGATAGCATTAGAAGAAGTGCAGCATATGTCTGTTAATGTCTTGAGCTCCGCAGTACAGTTTATATAACTAACCACTACATGCTCTGGGTGCTTCTCTTTGAACTTCCGAAATATATTTGGAGGACAAGAATCTGCCAATGAACAACCTGCTTTCAAATCTGGCAGAAGCACCTTCTTAGAAGGATTCAACATCTTAGCTGTCTCTGCCATAAAGTGGACGCCAGCAAAAACAATAATATCTGCATCCGTTCTCTCTGCCTCTTGCGCCAACTGTAAGCTATCCCCAATGAAGTCTGCAATATCCTGAATATCAGAATCAACGTAGTAGTGCGCCAGAATGATAGCATTCTTTTCCTTCTTGAGTCGATTGATCTCGGCTTCAAAATCCATTGTTGGATCCGTCTCTACTGCAAGATACCCTCTTCTTTCCAAGCTCTTTTTAGCTTCCTCTAATGGCATTGTTCCTATCATAATATTGCTTTGACTACAAGATATTGCTTTTTTGAATTCTATACTTTTAAGACGTGGGCGAAAAATGAATTGTCACGCCTTTCCTTCAAGAATCTGTGAAAGCCGCTCTTTCATCCGATCTAATCCAAGATTATTGATACTACCTATGTGTGTATGCTCAATCTTCTGTGGAGGATCATACTTCCCTGCTTCGATATCCATGCCTACTCTGCGATACGCATCTCGGAATGTCATTCCACTGAGTACATTCTTATTTACCTCCTCTACACTCCAGAGGTACTTATATTGTTCATCATAGACCTTCGTATCATGAATCTTAAGATTCGGAATGCACTCGATTACCAGATTGAGGATATTCTGAAGCTCAAAAATCGCTGGAAACAAGATCTCCTTCTGCAACTGAAAATCTCGGTGATACCCAGAACTCAAATTAGAAATCATGCTTGCTATCTGACCCGGTAAGGCAATGAGTAGATTGGTCTTTGCCCGAATCAATTCAAATACATCCGGATTTTTTTTGTGAGGCATGATAGAAGATCCAGTCGTATACTCCTTAGGTAAGGACATAAAGTGATAGTTCTCATTAGTAAAGAGACAAATGTCCATCGCCATCTTATTGATCGTCAAGGCAACACTTGCGATCGCATCCGCTACTTGCATCTCTGTCTTGCCTCTTCCGATTTGAGCATTGATAGGATTGATACAAAGCCCTTGGAATTGTAATTCTGCCGTTGTCATGTCTCTATCCAATGGAATAGAACTTCCATATCCTGCTGCTGTACCAAGAGGATTACGGTTAACAACACGGCGAACGGCTTTTATAAAGTCCATATCATCGATCAGCGCCTCTGCAAATCCTCCGAACCACATCCCAAAAGATGAGACCATTCCGATCTGCATATGCGTATATCCTGGCATTAGGACTTCCTTTTCTTTATCCGCGTGTTGGATAAGAAGCGTTGCGAGTTGTCCTGTAACTTCAGACATCAGATCAAGTTGATCTCTGAAGAATAATCTCAAATCCAAAAGCACTTGGTCATTACGAGATCTTCCAAGGTGAATTTTCTTGCCGATATCCCCCAAAGCTTTAATCAACATGAGTTCGACCTGCGAGTGGACATCTTCTATTCCTTCTTCTATTTCGAATTCTCCCGATTCAATGAGCAAAAGGATGCTATCCATCTCCTGCTGCAATTCCTTATTCTCCTCCTCCTCTATCAATCCTATAGAGGAAAGCATTCTCGTATGTGCTTTCGATCCTAGCACATCATACTTTGCAAGATGGATATCAAGCTCTCGATCCTTCCCTATCGTAAATTCCTGAATACGCGCATTGATGTCGTATCCCTTATCCCATAGTTTCATAGCACTTCATTATATATTTAACCCGCATTGAACAACAATATATCCATTAAGACAAGCTAATGCACAAGGCGTGTATAATCGACACCGAAGCTACGCAAATCCACAAGTACAAGAAAAATCAAAACAATAGTCCTTAGCAAGAAAGGGCGGAATTACCCGACTCCACCGCCACCACTTTGGCCGCCTTGACCGCCTTGACCGCCATCTCCACCTTTTTGATCAGTATTCTTGATCTTACTCTTACGGGATTTGAAATCTACCTTTCCAAATTTGTAACTAAAGTTCAATCCAAAAGATCTGAATGGCAATACAAAAGAGGAGACGGAACGGAATCCATCTCCTTGGATATCAGAATTGAAGGCTTTATTAGCACTGAATGGTTCAATTATTCTAATTCCTAAGCTCGCCTTTCCAAATTCCTTACGTAGTCCAAATCCAAAAATCGAAAAACTCGGATTCTGTCCTTGAAGTGTAAACCGCGGAGCTTGAAAAAAGCCAAAGAAATCCGCTTTTAATGTTCCTGATATTTTAAAATCTCCATTTAGGAATAATCGATAACTCAACTCATCTGCCGATAATTCTTGGCCATTGACAATTCCAGTAGCATTATAAGTATAAACATCGCCACCTCCACGTACAGTAAGATTCCCAACACTCTTAGAAGTAAATATATTTACCCCTATTGAATTGTTGGTTCCTACATTAGAAAAGCTATTAATCTGGACTTCTTCATTCTGGTTCGGTACTGATTCAGTGAATGAAACCCTCTCTATTAGATCAGTAGTACGTTTATAATATACCGAACCGAATATTGTGAACCCTGCTACATTTGTATTATAGGACATTTCTAATTGATTCGTCAATTCTGGATTCAACTCTGGATTACCTTCCGATATATTGGCAAAATCTGAAGTATTCCTAAATGGATTAATATAAAACAAGCTTGGCCGCTGAATTCTCTTACTATAAGCCAATTTCAGATTCCTAAAATTCTTAAATGGAAGACTTACAGCGATATTAGGCAACCAACTATTGTAGCTATTCGAGAACCTCTGTAAAACCTCTTCCCCATCCCCTTGGATCCCGGTGTATTCATATCTTAGACCTGTAATAAAATTTAGCTTGCCAACAAGAAAATTATAAGAAACATATCCAGAATAGACATCTTGGTCATAGTCAAAGACATTAGAACGATTGTTATCTGGAACAAAATCAGAAGTACTTTTTATTGTTCTAATAACCGTCTTTGCTCCCATTTCTAATTTGGATTTTCCTACAGGATGTACATAATCCACCTGACCTGTTACTTCAAGATTATCTCCATCATTATCGATCATATCATTTCGCAGTTCTTCTCCAGTAAGGAGTACATCGCGAACAATATTATCTTGATTCTGTGTATTGCCCGAAACCTGAGTTGCAAATGTTAATTCCTTGACATCATTATCTTCAAACTTTCGTGTATAATCCAAGGTCCAATCGTAACCACTAAAAAGGCTTCCACCAACAGTAGTTCTATCAAATGAAAAATCACCAAAATTACCTACACTGGGTCCATCCCGATCAGATGAATATCCACGCAGCGTCAATCCCGAATTAATGGCATTATATGCATTAATATCATAAAACGCACTTGCCGATCCGCTGAAACCCAATCTAGAACTTTTCGTAATCCCTTCAAAACTGTAGAGCTCCTCGCCACTATCTGCAATCCGAGAAAATGAGTTCTCAGCATTAACAGGATTGGAATAATAGACTGAAGCATTGGTAGAAAACCCAAACCTGCCTTTACCTATATTCAAATTCAAATTCGAATTATTTTGTCTTGTTCCTGCAGAAGCATTAATGGTACCCGCAACGCCTTCTACATTGGCCTTTTTTGTAATAATATTTATAATTCCAGCTCCGCCTTCTCCATCATATTTAGCCCCGGGAGAAGTGATTACTTCAACCTTTTTAATTTGATCAGCAGGAAACATTTTTAATGCATCAGCCACATTACTTGAGAACATTCCAGAAGGCTTTCCGTTCACAAGAATTCTCACATTCTGAGATCCCCGCAAAGAAACATTTCCCTCGAGATCTACAGACAGCAACGGAACCTTTCGCAAGACATCCGTCGCATCTCCTCCAGCTATTGATGAATCATCTTCCGCATTAAATACGATCTTATCGACTTTACTTTCTATAAGGGCCCGTTTTTCAGTTATTTCGATTTCATCGAGTAGGTAATCAGTAGTCACCATAAAGATCTTTCCAACTTTATTGTCTGGGTTCTTTTTTGAGGTTTCTACTTCTGTTAATATTTTAGTTGTATATCCTATAAATGATATTTCAATTTCATAAATACCTGGGGCAACATCAGTAAAACTAAATTCCCCATTATCCTCACTGAGGGCTCCATTTAATATCTTCTCTTTACCAGATTTCTTCATCGATAATGAGGCGTAACTAATAGGTTCTGAAGTAAGAGAATCAATGAGAGTTCCAGAGATTTTACCTTTTATTTTGGTTCCTCCTCCACCACCGAATCCGCCGAACTGCGCTTGCATGCCGATTACTATAAATAAAAATAGTAAGAGCGTAAATATTCCTTTCATAAGATGTAGTTGATTTGTATTATAAAGTGAATAGAAGGTATAAACCCGAAACACCCCGTAATGTTGATCAAATTCAAAATCAATGTTCTGAATTGTATACAAATGCGTGGCAATTATAGACAAACGCATGAAGCTTTTGATTTATGTATTGAACCAATAGGTAAGCTTTGCTACGATTGAGCGGTTTCTAACATTTAATGCGAATCGATCCGAAGGATCTAATCCGCTAAAATAATTGTCCGTATAGACTAAGAAAAAGTCAGAAACGGGGGCAAATCGCCATTGTAGTCGTGCATTCACATTAGTATTCTGAGATTGACTATTGTACTGAACAAACAAAGTCGAAAATACTGACCTTGAGAAAGTGTAATCAATTCTTGGACCTATTAGAAGTGTACTTTTCACCTCATCTAAATGAGGCATATCAAAATAGTTCACAGAATAATCCAACCTTATTGATCCTCTTGGCTCATAACGCAATGATATAGAACCACGGGTTCCATATCTATTCCCATTAAAGTACTGACCTATATATGGTCGTAATTGAAAGGACAACTTCTTTCTGGAATCCGAACTCCAGAATCCGGCGATATTCCAGTAATTGTATTCACTATCTGCCATTAGGGGAGCTGAGTCTGTACCCGTTGGATCAAAATCATCAAACAGGTAGACATAATTATGGTTAAAAAAAACGCCCAGACGTGTGCTATTTGTTAATCCAATTTCACTTCCTATTCTTATCTCATGATCGGTCTTCCCAAATCCTGTCTTCCAAATCATTTCAGTCTCCGTACCAAGGTTGAACGTATTCAGCTTCTTTCCTGCCGGATAGAATCTTAACTCTCCAGAAGGCGCGATCCTGATATAATTTGTCCTTCTTATAAAGCCCACTTCTGCGTTATAACCATCCTGCACATATGCATGCTCCCAAGAAAGTCCAAATTCTCTTTTATTATAATTTAAGTTTGTACCATGACTCAATTTTGCACCTTGATTTTGAGTAAGAGCTGTATGTGCGAAAGTCTTACCTGACCATGTGTTATCATTGTTAGCATAATTAAAGTCTACACCAAAAACTCGATTGAATTTGCTTAAATCACTACCCTCAAGATTATCTAAGGCAGCGTTTTTATTGACAGCGATAAAGCTGATGTTAGATCTACTAAGAACTTTTTGTTGGAGGGCAAGAACTGCATAATTTGTAGAGGGAATCCCTTGCTCATGGTTGGACTCTGTATGCATGTTCAGCAACCCCACTCTCAGCTTTTTATTGACCTTCCCACTTAGCCTAAGGCCACCATAGATTCGATTTTGAACCGTATTATCTGTTTCTACATCATTCGCAACGCCGATCCTTCGTGAGAAAAATGGATTGATACTTTGAAATCCAAACTGACCAAACAAATCAGCATTTTCTAAAAAGAACTGGCGTCTTTCTGGAAAGAATAATTCGAATCTATCCAGATTAGTTATCTGCTGATCTACTTCCACTTGAGAGAAATCTGGATTTATTGTTAGATCTAGATTCAACCCTGAAGTCAGCGCAATTTTAGCATCTCCCCCAACTTCTATGAACTTATCTGAAGGTGTACCTTCTTCGAAATCCCTGCTTACTCCTGCGGAAATAAAAGGTATAATACTTACTTGTTTTTTTCCTTTAGGTGGAGCGACCTCCCAGTTTATCTCACCCATATGGGCTAAGTTGAATAAAACTTGATTCTGAGGTGTTCCCGGCCAAGTACTCCACTCATTGATTTGCGTATCGAATCTGTAGGACATTAATCCCCATCTATCATTATCGGCATTATATCTCAGCGTACTAAATGGAATTGCTAACTCGGCAGTATAATACCCATCGTATTTCTTGGAAGTTCCAGCCCATTTATTATCCCATGATTCAGAAAAATCCTCTCTCCTATTTCCACCATTGCTAATAAGCCCCTCCCTGATAACGCCCTCAGGATTGATGCCAAAGAATATTGCATTAGTCTGATCATCAAATGAATCAAAAACTAAAGTTACATTGTCATTACCTCCTGCCCTGTAATCCCGTTTAAGAGAAGGAACGATCCATTTATTGCCTGCAGAAACACACTTTAATCCTACGTATAGATGCTCATCATCTGACGCCAGATAAATCTCTGTCCTTGCTTGGGCCTTTATAGAATCTGTAGGAAAATATTGCTGAAAGTCCGTGGCCGGAGTAATTTCCATCCAGAAAGCTTCATTCAGCTCTCCATCAACTGTAACACGACCCGATTCGATAGACTTAACCTGAACTTCGGAAAGCTCTAATCCAGCCTGTGCATAAGTCCAAATGACCGAACACATTGTAAAAAAGAATAATATAATTCTCATAAGCCCACAAAGGTAGAAAGCTGTAGATGTATTATGTGAAATTTACTCTAAATGAGTTGTTAACAAGCCAAAGATAAATTAGCAGATCACATTAAGGGAATCCTTCATAACCGTAAATTCAAACTCTCCAGGAGGACAAGGATAACCTTCGCCATCAATATGCATATAACTATCCTCATAAGTAGTGAGTTTCAAAGAGGATGTTTTCGCTGTTTTTGCCAACTTGCTTTTATGAATTCTTCCAGCCCAAAATCTCCAAGCATTACCGAAATAATCAATCTTGTGGGCATCACGGATCATGAGTGTATCCAATAATCCATCCGAAGTGTCAGCATCGGCAGCTATAGTGAAATTATAGCCGAACATAGATCCATTGGCTACATTGACTGAAAGGAACTTCCCTGTATATTCCTTGCCATCTACCTCAATAGTGTATTTCTGATTCTTGTATTTGATACTTTCTACGAGGGCGCCTTTCAGATAATTCGAAAAACCTCTTTTTGCATTGAGTTTTGTCTTATATGCTACAAGGCCATCTATTCCAATTCCTGCCATATTAAGATAGAATCTATCATTCAATTTAACAGAATCCATTCTGCGGACATTGTAATCTCCAAGAATTCTCAGCGCCTTACGAGCACTTCGACCGATACCCAAATGTGTAGACATCCCATTACCAGAACCTCCTGGTACTATCCCTAATGCAACATCCGTATATATAAGAGATGAAGCCACTTCATTGAGTGTCCCATCACCACCAATAGCTACAACAGCATTGTACTGGGATGTTACTCCTTCTGCAGCTATCTCAGAAGCATGCCCTGCGTATTGAGTTTCTTCAATATCATAGTCAAACATCTCTTTGGAGATGACCTCATTGATAAGCTTAGGCATCCTATTCTTGCTTCGATATCCAGCAAAGGGGTTTATAATAAACAGAAGCTTTTTTTTATCCGACATCATTTAAAAACAAAGTATCGCTGCATAGGAAAATTGTAAAAGGCTCCAACCAAAGTGGCTGTTATTACTTTCCAATAAATATAATACTCCTCACCAAAGCCAAGGACTTCTGCTATGAAATAAACCCCAAATGTATTTAACAATATGCTACCTACCCAAATAATCAAATATTTAGCCCCTTGAGTTTGCGGTTTTTCGTCTTTGCTAAGATAAGTCCAGTTTCGCCCAAGTGTAAATGCGACAACCCCTCCGCTCAGCGCACCTAAAAATACGGACACCAAATAGTGAACTCCTAATACCTCCTTGCAAAATAGCGTAATACCAAAATCAAATGCGCTTGCTGTCATCGCAGAGGCATTATACCTAAAAAATGATTTTACAATAGGTACATTCTGAGTGCCTTGCTTCAGTGTCATATCCATAACAAAATTAGTATTACTCCTCTTAACGCAATATTCGCATAGACACCTGCCACTATATCATCGACAATTACTCCCCAGTTTGATTTCAGCTGATCGAAATATCTTATCCCAAGCGGTTTCCAAATATCAAAAATGCGAAAAAAGATAAATCCAAGCACCAAAGTGGTAGGAGTAACTGGTAGGAAGAACAAGGTTACCCAAAGTCCTAAAACTTCGTCTATT
Source organism: Saprospiraceae bacterium (assembly GCA_047634015.1). GTDB lineage: Bacteria > Bacteroidota > Bacteroidia > Chitinophagales > Saprospiraceae > JAJRXG01. The sequence goes on along the minus strand of JBLIDB010000001.1, from coordinate 38,142 downwards.
ACAATTCTACCATCGTCATGAACCCATGTATCAGGCAAAAAAGCTATTAGCTGATGACTGAAAACACTAAGAACTATTGTAAGGCCCACCAATTGCCATCCTGAATTGAACCCAACGAAGAAGTAGGATAAAACATAGAGGATAATACAGCCTACAAGTGTACCCCACGTACCGGGTGCAAAAGGCACATATCCTGCTCCACCTGCGGATGAAATGAAAGTTGCTAACCACTTCATCGAATTATTTTATTCTCCCGCTAATTCAAACAGTTTTTTATTCAAATCATCATGCTGCTTGAATAAATCGTGCTGAGGTTTAGCTCCAGGTAAGGTCTGCGGGGACTTTAGATAGTAGCTTAACCAATGCTGGATACCGCTCTCACCAGATCTTTTGGCAAGATCTAACAAGATCGCAAGATCCAATACTAATGGTGCGGCAAGTATGCTATCTCTACATAAAAAATCTACTTTTATTTGCATCGGATAATCCATCCATCCTCTTATATCGATATTATCCCAACCCTCTTTCGCATCCCCTCTCGGTGGATAATAATTGATTCGAACTTTGTGATACATATCACCATAAAGTTCGGGATATAAATCGGGCTCTAATATTTGCTCAAGAACTCCCAGTTTAGAAACCTCTTTAGTTTTGAAGTTCTCAGGCGCATCCAATACCTCTCCATCTCTATTACCCAATATATTAGTACTGAACCAGCCTTCTATACCCAGATGTCTTGACTTAAGACCAGGAGCGAGGATCGTCTTCATAAACGTCTGCCCTGTTTTGAAATCTTTCCCTGCTATAGGAGTCTGTGTCTGAGCGGCCAATTCTAAGATAGCTGGCACATCACAACTTAAGTTAGGCGCTCCATTAGCATATGGAATACCCATCTTGACCGCAGCATAAACATATATCATGCTCGGAGGGATATTCTCGTCATTATTTCTAAGTCCTTCTTCTAATTTAGCAAGAGTAGTATGCACATCAGATTCTTCAATATACATTTCTGTACTTCCGCACCAAACCATCACCAATCGATCACAATTGTTCTCCTCTTTAAATCTTCTAATATCATCCATCAGCGCTTCTGCCAATTCCATCTTATTGGTCTGAGTCTTCACATTCGTTCCATGGAGTCGTTTGACATATCGCTGATCAAAGCAAGCAGTCATTGGCTTAATGGCTTCCAGTTCAGGTTTTAACTGCTCGATCATATAGCGGTCTATAACTTTTGCATTAACCGCTGCATCATATACGCTATCCGGATGTACATCCCATCCTCCAAAGATTACATCGCCCAATGCTTGGAGTGGTACAATCTCATCTATGCGACGTCGACTACCATCCGCGGCGGTAATATGGCCCATTTGTGTAAGTGAACCGATTGGCTTAGCCATACCTTTCTTAATAGCTATACACCCTGCAATGAATGTAGTGGCAACTGCACCCATTCCAGGGGTAAGAATACCGAGGGTACCCGTCGGTTTAGTTGCTTTTGAATTATTACTCATAGAATAGAGGTTTTATTTATTTTTTCGTAAAAGGACCGCAAAGGTAGGATTTTGAATCTAACAGAAAAGAAAGAGTTAAAAACACTCGAACCTGCCATGTTGATCAATAAAATTCACGTTTTCGAGTAAACCAATTGCGCGGCATCTATGGTAGAAATTATAATATGTAATACTATATCATAGATACAGCTCCTTCAAGAATATTTTCTTAAAGGAAGATATCCATGAGAATTTCTGGATTTTAACAATGAGAAAGTGCCCCAAAATGGCACAAAATATACCCATTAACACATCTATAATATAATGATGTTGAGAATATACCGCGGCGAACCATGTACCAAAACCCCATATTAAGAAGACAAAAGCCAGCGTGTATGTCTTTCGTCGTAAAGCAGTCAATAGGCAAAGCATCGGATAAGCGGAATGTAATGAAGGAATGGCGCAGAATACATTGCCTCCTTTCGCATAAATACCATTAAATATGGTCACTCCAAGAATTCTGTCAAATTCTGAAAGAAGGCCTTCGCTGCCGGGAATACTAAAATCTGTACCTACTCCATGATTTAAAAAATACCAAGGAGGCGCCGCTGGATATGCGTAATAAAAGAAAAAACCGATAAAGCATGTCAGTAAAAAACCATAGGAAAAATCAAATAAGATAGACCAATCTTTCCAATACAGATATAAGGCATATGCCATTGGAGCTGGCATCCAGAGAATGTATGAGAATCCAGCAATAAGTGAAGCAGTATCATTTATTCGAGTTAGAAACCATTCACATGGGACTACTAATTTTCCAGCGTCTATGATACCAAAAAGAGCCAACTCTATCTCATATGGTTCCTTAATATGAACATCATTAAATCTATAATTAGGCGCAATTCTTAAAGCATCGTATATAATCCAGAAAAGGGCAAATCCAGATAAGGCCAATACAATCTTATAGGACTCCTTATGTGCTAACATCATAACAAGCACAAGGCCGAACATAAAGGTATGATCAGATCTCCACCCAACAAAAAGCCCCATCAGAACCCCATAAGCTATGGCAAAAATGCCAGCAACAACCAATCTATGTTTAAAATGACCCATCGCGATGACTATCGATGTTTTTCAATGGTTTGATAGAAATAGATTTAATTACCCGATTGTTCAAGCAATAATTTTTGAGAATGTAACATCCGACGCATGGCTGTAATGTTAGTAGAGATCGCCAGAAAAATAAAACCAATGGCAAAGATATCAACACCGTAGATTTCATAGTCAAAAGTACTCGGTACTGTCATATACAGGACACCCCAAATTATTGTCCAAAGCCCTATGAATACAATTCGTTCTGGCCGCTGCATAAACCCAACACTACAATCAACACCTAATGCTTCCGCTCTAGATCGATTATAACTAACCATTATCGAACCCATCAATGCCATAAACCCGAAAACTAATCCTGTCATATGATTAAAATGAATAAAGTAGAGTAGTATCCCTAAAAACATAATGAATTCACTATATCGATCGATTACAGAGTCGAAAAATGCACCAAAAGTTGATTTCATATCATACAATCTTGCCAATCTCCCGTCTATGGTATCCATTAAACCCGCAAACCCGAGTATGAATCCAAATCCAACTAAATTTTCACCGTATGCCACCAAGGCCCAATCCGTATAGTTAATAAGATGTAATACTGCCCAAATATTCAAGATCAAACCCACAAGGGTAATGTGATTGGGAGTTATGCCCAGTTTTTTGATAATATGAACCAGTGGATCAAACAAAAAATATAAAACCCTCCGACCGACTTCCTTATAATCCATAATTATTGCAAAGATAGAAATATTGATAATGAGGCCTACTTAATACGCGTCAATTCAATCGATTCTCAAAGACAGCACCATCATTCGTAGGAAATAGTAACTTAGTCAAAAAATAAATACTCATGGAAGCATATGCAACTGTATTGTCATACGCCATACCAGGTTTTGTAATTCTAATAATTATCGAGTATCTAATGAGTCTTTATATGTCTCAAAAGATTGTGACATCTATGGATACTATATCCAGCCTGAGTTCCGGACTTACCAATACCCTGAAGGAAGTCGTTGGACTTGGTATAGTAATTATTAGTTATGGATGGATGGAGTCTCATTTGGCTTTATTTAAAATTCCTTCTACATTTTTAGTATTTATAGTAGCATTAGTCCTTATTGATTTCGCTTCGTATTGGTCACATAGATTCAATCATGAGATCAACCTTATGTGGAATCGTCATATTGTTCATCATTCCAGTGAAGAATTCAATCTTGCCTGCGCACTGCGTCAAAGTATTTCTGCCGTGGTAGGTGTATACTTCTTCTTATATATTCCTATGGCTATAGTAGGAATCCCTGGAAAGGTGATTGCGATTATAGCGCCACTTCACTTGTTTGCCCAGTTCTGGTATCACACGAGGCTTATAAATCGAATGGGGTTTTTGGAATACATCTTAGTTACCCCATCACATCATAGAGTCCACCATGCCATAAATCCAGAGTACATTGATAAAAATTACGCTGCGATTTTTATTATTTGGGATAAACTCTTTGGCACTTTCCAAGAAGAATCTCCCGAAATTCCGCCTGTTTATGGAGTAAAGAAACCAGTGCATACTTGGAATCCGATATTGATCAACTACCAACATCTATGGCAGCTTATTAAGGACGCTTGGAGAGCTGAGGACCTCTGGGACAAGGCTCGCATATGGTTCATGCCTACTGGTTGGCGACCAGAAGATGTTAAGAGAAAATATCCTATCACCATTATCGAAGACCCGTTTTCTCAACAAAAATATAACCCCGATATACCTTCTGGATTAGAAGCCTGGTCTTGGGCACAGTTGATCATCACTAATCTTATGACATATCACTTACTAACGCATATAGGTGAACTAACCACATATAGTATCATACTATATGTTTTATTCCTCTTCATCTCAATATTCGCCTATTCGAGCTTAATGGATAATGATTTTGTTTCACTAATCGCAGAATTCGTAAAATTTGGATTAGGAACCTATATAATTGTTAGCTATGGAGATTGGTTTGGATTGAGCAGCACATCTCACTTAGTTACCCCTTTTATTGGCCTATACCTTTGCGCGTCATTGATGTTAAATATGATTTTTCTCTGGAAGACTTCACAAAATCGGCATAGATCTCTGAAGCGTCAAGTCTAATCAACCTCTCAACTTATCTAATAGAATGTTAAGTTGAGCGCATTCAATCTCATTAAGATTTGATATGATATTGTCAAGCGGTGGATTAACCTGATCGATATCCTTTAAAAGCTTTTCCCCTTTTAAGGTTATCCGAACATCTATCAACCTTCTATCTACATTACTTGCGTTTTTTGTGATCCATTGCTTTAAAACCATCCTATCAATTAATCGCGTAACATCTGACATTTTATCAAGCATACGCGCTCTGATCTGAGAAGTGGACATTGGATCCATAGCACCATTTAAGATTCGAAGAATATTATATTGCTTCGGAGTAATTCCATAGGGCTTAAAGTGAGATTTCAACCTCTCCGTTAGCCAACCTGAAGAATATAGAATATTTACCAAAGCTCTATTGCCTTCATTTGAGAATGGTGTTTTCTGTTTTATCTCTTTCTCTAATCCCACAAAAGCAATTCAATTATCTTGATAATAGTTGACAAATTAAACAATATTTAATCCATTGAACTTTAATCTCTTAAGATTAATTTCAAGGTTAATAGCAATCCTTAAAAGCAGATAAAAGTTATACCTTTGGTCTACTATTTTATTATGATTGATCGTCTACGCGGATACATTTCTAAGTTTACTCTACAAGATTGGATATTTTTAATATTCGCTTTGTTTTGGGTGGGTATTATATTCATCGATTACATTAACAAGCAAGTTGTATATGGCCCTTCGTTTCGCTATTTCAGATATTTCAAGCTATTTGGCTTTTTTACAGTTATTGGATCCCTCCTCTCTTTGTATTACAATCGATTGTTTTTCTTAAATCGATTAAAATTTAACATTGTTAACGGAATAATGGTCCTGCTTCTTGTGATTGGGATTATATGGGCGATAACACTTTCTTTTAATCATTATTGGAAGGCTCCGCTTGATTTTTCTCACTTTCTCCATTTAGCGGGCATGGCTCTTTTTACCCTTGGAAGTGCTTTCTTCTTGATTACGGCTTGTTATAGCATTGGAAGGTTTTTGAGAAAGAGACTAATAGAATCACCTGAAACCAGCCTCACTTTTGCCTTGTTGGATATTGCTATTGGCTTTATAGCATATACATTCATAATGATGGCTTTGGGAGCTTTTGCGCTACTGAACCAGGTACTCTTACTCGGCATCATGGCACTTTTCATTCTATTGAACTATGAAGAAGCTCTTGGTTTTGTAAAAAGAGTTCTATGGTCACCGATTACCAAACCTAAAGGTTTCAATTTTTGGGGAGGATTTTTGGCATTTTTTATCCTCGTTTATCTGACGATGAATTATCTCTACACGCAAGCACCATTTCCTTTGGGGTTTGATGCTCGGAACTACTATGTAAATATTGCCAATCTTATCTCAGACGCGGGGGCATTGATAAGTGGCTTTTCGCCATATGCATGGAGTCTTGTAATGTCTACAGGATATATAGCTTTTGATAGTCCAGAAGTTACAATGTTTATCTCCAGCTTAGGAGGCATACTTTGTCTCTTCGCAATATATGAGTTTGCTCATCATCATCTAAAGGTTTCTTCCAATATGTCTCTCTTAGTAGTGATGTTATTCATGGTGTCTCCTACTGTTACAAATCATTGGATGATAGAATTCAAAGTAGACCTCGCGCTATTATTTTTCCAAATGGTTACATTAAATTTGGTCATGTGGTGGTTATTTGAATACAAAAAGAATAATTCTCAAAGCACTTTATTAGAAACGCCATTTGATACTAAGTTGGTGGTGATTATAGGAATTCTGTTAGGGTATGGACTTTCAATTAAAGTACTAAGTGTATTTCTTGTTTATGCACTTTTTCTTGCTCTCTGGAATTTCCATAAAGATATTATCGGAATGCTTTCGGTAGCATCTTTAGGTTTTGGTCTTGTCCTTTTAGCCCGCTTAGACGATCTAAGTGGATTAAGAGAATATCATTTAAGCCCCAATGTTACAGGCGGTATTTGTATTGCATTAGGTCTTTCTGGCCTTTTATATATTTTTGTACAATCCAAAGAGAAATTTATTGCTAGTATTAAGCCACTTATATTATGCGGTGCGGTTATGGCCCTTACATTCTCTCCTTGGATGTATAAAAATTATACCTATACAAAAAGCCTTTCTATTATGAAGCTTGTGATAGGTGAAAAGCCTTCTCCCAAGATCAACGCTTCTACTATAATCTCAAATTATAGAGAATCTCAAAAGAAGAATGAGCAATGAGATTAGAGTTAAGGTTAATTCTACTAATTGTTGTTCTATTTAGTTCTATCTCCCCGCTTAATAGTCAAGAAGATTCTAAGCAAGATCCGCTTGTCATCGAATTGGACAAGATCATAAGTGATGATAAGAGAGATGAAATTCAACGCTATTTCGGATATGAAGATTTACTATTCAGATATCTTACGCTGCCTTATGATATTAGTTCTAATACAAATCAACAAGGACGTTATGTAGATTTGGGCTTTGCCTTGTTCATGCTATTGCCATTAGTGTTTCTTGGTCTTGTTTATAAGCATCGAAAGCTATTTTACACATCGCTCGTTGTGTTTTTTCTCTTCTTAAGTCTTTGTCTTAGTTATTCATTCCAATATACACAGTTCCATGGTCAAGTTAATAATCATGGCACAAAGTGGCAAAGCTTTATTGCTAATTCCGATAAGAGTGTAATTGAGAGTATCACCACAGGAATTTTTAATATATCATATTACGCTTCGCGTCCTATACATGTAATCGGGAACCAAATTTCTGGAAATCGAGATCATTTTACTTATCCCATACTAATCCTTCTATTCATAGGTAGTTTATGGCTACTCGTTCATAGAATCAAGCTTTCAGAAAAGGGTCAGTTTGTTGCTGCTGTATTTATCCCATTTTCATTTCTATGGTTGGCACTTAGTTCAGGAATTATCTGGTACGGATTTTTAATAATCCCTTTAGGTCTCACTAGCATTCTACACTTTTGTAGTAACGATAAATTCAACGCCTACCCTTCTTTTGGTTCCATTAAGAACATAATTATTTTGTTTTTATTAATATGGATAACTATGTGTTGGGTAGGACGAATTTCCAATATCAATACTATGCAAACAGGAGAGAATACTGCTAACATAGGTAAGGGTATTTTGGATAATAATACTTTCCAATATTCCACATCTCTTATAAGTGCTAAAGAAGCACGAAGCAAGTCTTATGGCAATATCAATGATGCACTTGAAAAGATAAATTCTAATAATGCTTTAATATATCAAATAGGTACCTTCTTTGCCTTTGATATAAAGAATAACACTGAGCGCCTTTTTCAAGACAATACACTTCCCCAATTCTTTTGGCTTGTAGATGCCTTGAAAGAAAAAGAGAAGATTATTGCGGCTCTTAAGGCTTCAAATTTCAAATATATCTTAATTGATCTCTATACCCATACATTGGATAAGACTCCTGAAAAATCTCTAACGAAAAAGTATCAATTACTGCTAAATACCATTTATAAAAACCCAAGCGTCCAATTACTTGCCACAGATCGAGTAATTGAAATAAAACAAAATGATGGAACCAAATCTAAAGTATCGGAAGTATTTGGCGAAAATATTTTGACTTTTGGTAGCTATGCAATTTATGAAATTCTATAGATGAAAAACATAGAATTCAAGACCTCACTAAAAGACATCTACATTGTCATTCCTGCTAAGAATGAAGACAACTATCTAAATGATCTTATCACCCAAATATTGACACTTGGACTATATCAGGTTGTTGTCGTCAATGATCAAAGCACAGACAAGACAAGAGACATTGCCGAACAATTCCAAGAAGCCTACGTCCTGGATCATGTTATTAATCTTGGAGCAGGAGCAGCTACCCAAACCGGTATTGCATTCGCAGCATCTAAAAATGCTCAAATCATAGTAACCATAGATGCCGACCTCCAACATAATCCTGAAGATATTCCTAGGCTTATTAAGCACATGGAAGAAATAAATGCTGACCTTGTAATCGGTAGTCGATTTATAAGTTCAAATTCTATTCCTACCTCTCGCCGTATCTACAATGGTATTGCTAATATTGTAAGCTTTCTCCTTACTGGAAAGTATCTCACAGATAGCCAATCAGGTCTCAAGGCCATTAGTGGTTCTCTTGCTCAAGACTTGAACTTAAATTATGATGGTTTCGAATTTTGTATGGAAATTATAAAACATGCGAAAATTACACATTCTAAAATAAGTGAAATTCCTGTTGATGTAAGATATACGGCTGAGACAACCGCAAAAGGTCAAAATCTAAGATCTGGAATTGAGATGATATCCCGATTGTTATCACCCTTTAGTTAGATCCAGTTTATTGATAATGAATTGAGTCAAAGACTACCCAGGACAGGTAACATCGGCGAGTGATCTGAAATCCCGGCCTCTCTATAAGAATGAAGATACTCGCATTTGCTGATGAATGGTTTGAGAACATCACATATATAAGTGTGATCATATCCATTTCCTTGATGACAGACTAAACCATGAATATTCCTCAACTTGGCCATCTAAATATCTAAAAGCATCTTTCATACCTAAAGATTCCAGCTCCTCTAATTGATTAGTATACCAAAATGAATCCCCTTTTTCATCAATGCCATTGTGTCCAGTACTATAATCTCCAATTATTATCTGCCATTTTGAGATGTTATTGGATTATCTCAGACTTAGTGTAGGCAGCATTAGGATATAACACCTTATCCAAGTTGGTTAACTTGAGCGTTTGGTCACCGACTTTGGTATATATCCACTTTCATCCTTTAGAAATCTCCAGTAAGATTTATGGCAATAATTCATCCAAATTAGCACGAAAAGAAGGGCTATATTTTAGATAAATATTCATATACACATCTGGCAACCAAATAGTTGAAGCCTTAATTTTATCTATAGAGAGGACTATGACAAACCCCTGATTACTGGAATTAAAAGGGTTAATTTATAGTGAAAAGAAAATTTGAAGTATCTCTTGGCGTTCTATTCTTAGTCATAAGGGAGAATTATAGACAAATACCTAATTGATTAACGTTCATTCATAAGTCGACACCCATGAAAACAAACAAATTCGCATTCCTCGTATTTCTTTTATTTATTTCCTCTTCATTGATCAATGGGCAGAAAATCTTTCCCGATGCGGCTGTTGTAGACAAGGATGGGAATTCCTTTGAGTTGAAATCACATCTAAAAAATGGAAAACCAAAGCTTATAAGTCTTTGGGCTACTTGGTGCGGCCCTTGTCGGATGGAACTCAATTCATTAAAAGGACCCTATCCTGGATGGAAAGAAAAGTATGATCTTGAAATTCTTACCATCTCCGTTGATGTCCCTCAGATGATCGGAAGAGCCAAAAAAATGTTTGAATCTAATGGATGGGATTACACCTTTCTACATGATAAGGACCAAGAGCTAATGAATAAATTAAATCTCAGTGGAATACCATATTCCATGTTACTAGATGGACAAGGAAATATTGTTTCTGTACAGATGGGATATTCTCCAAGTTATGAGAAAATGATAGAACAGAAACTTAAAGCGTTATAGGTTTATCAGAGGATCTTTATTGGTCAAATTCTGAAAGTTCGAGCCATCGAGTTTCGTGGTTATCGATAGTAGATTTTATCTCTCCAAGTTCTTTTGACAGAGTAGTAATTTCATCTGAGTCAGTAAGACCTGAACTGAACATAGATTCTATTTTTGATTTGCGGGATTCAAGTTTTTTAATATCTCTTTCTAAACGCTTTAACTCTTGCTTCTCATTATATGAAAGTTTGCGTGACTCTTCAGATTCTATAACCTCAGGAACTTCAACAACTCCTTTAATATCTTTCGATTTCTTTTTATTTCGCGTCGCTTTCGAACTTACTTTCCATTCACTATATGTACCATTGAAGTCCTGAATTCGTCCATCTTCTCCAGTGAAAATAAACATATGATCTACTAGCTTATCCATAAAGAAGCGATCATGGCTTATTATAACCAAGCAGCCAGGAAATTGGAGTAAGTAACTCTCTAAGACATTTAATGTCAGAATGTCTAAGTCATTTGTGGGCTCATCAAGAATCAAGAAGTTAGGATTCTTAATGAGTATAGTTAATAAATGTAGCCTCTTCTTTTCTCCTCCACTCAATTGCGAAACGTAAACCTGCTGATGCTCCCTGGTAAACATGAAACGCTCTAAAAGTGCAGCTGCACTTAATTTAAGTCCTTTCTTGAGAGGTATATAATCTGCTATATCCCTAATGACATCAATTACCCTTTTGTCCTCATCCATTTGAAGACCATCCTGAGTATAGTAACCAAACTGGACTGTATCTCCCTCGACTCTTTTACCTAAATCCGGTCTAATAAGTCCCGTGATGAGTTTTACTAAAGTGGTCTTTCCACTCCCATTGGGGCCACTTATTCCTACACGTTCCCCCTTTTTAAATTTATACCAAAATTCCTTAATCAGCGTGCGCCCATCATATCCCTTACTCACATCGTAAAATTCCAATATCTTCTTTCCCAAACGAGTAGAATCCAATTCGATAGTAAAGGCCTCGTCAAAGGTGATACTACTTACCTTTTCATCTAACTTCTCATATTCATCTATTCTTGACTTAGCCTTGGTTCCCCTTGCCTTTGGTTGGCGACGCATCCACTCGAGCTCCTTGGATAATAATCGCTTGGCCTTATGATGAACGACTTCCTCTTGTTGATTTCGAAGTCCTTTCTTTTCTAGGTAATCGGAATAGTTTCCTCTATATATGAATAAATTGCCTTTATCAAGCTCTATTATTTCATTACAAACTCGCTCCAGAAAGTATCTATCATGTGTAACCATGAATAATGTCATACCAGAATTTCCCAAGTAAGTTTCCAGCCACTCTATCATCTCAATATCCAGATGATTTGTAGGCTCATCTAATATTAGAAAGTCTGGTTCACTCAAAATTATTCTTGCCAAAGCGAGCCGCTTCTGCTGACCTCCACTAAGGACATCTGCAATCTGCCCTAGATCCGTCAAATTTAGTCTGAATAGAATTTCATGGCCTTTTGCTTCGATGTCCCAAGCCTTAAGATCTTCCATTTCAGAAACGGCTTCTTCCAGACCTTTATTTTCTGGATGATTGAGGGCGGCTTTATAGGATTTCAGCGCCTTTATAGCCGGCATATCTATATTAAGGAAGATTTCCTCAACTGTAGCTCCACTTTTTATGTCTGGTTCTTGATCTAAGAATCCTACTCTGACTTGTTTACTAAGCAAGACATTAGCCTGTTCTCCTTCGGCAGATTCAAGCCCTGCTATAATTCTAAGTAATGTAGACTTGCCACTTCCATTTTTAGCTATAAGGGCAATCTTATCTCCCTTGTTGATCGTGAGGTTAATCTTATCAAGTAACAACTTTTCTCCATAGCTCTTAGATACCTCTTCAATCTTTAAATACTCCATCACCGTAAAGATCAAAAAAGCCCGACAATATCAACGATTATCGGGCTTTTAGTATGTCAATCTTTATTAATTTCTCAGTCTATATCTATGGATTGGTTTTTTCAATCTCATCTTTTCTTATACTGGTGTAAGCTTTACCGTTAATAACATCCCTCATTATCGCAAGCGCTTCAGCCAGATATATATCCTTATTTCGTGCTTTTATCCAGCTTTCATTTCGCGCTTGAGTTGTCTCATCGAATGCAATCGATTCTTCATCCTCAGGAAGATTTTTTATAACGAGTCCTTCAATATTCTCTGACATAATAACAGAAAACTTCTCCGATTCTTCTTCCTTCGCTTCCAAGAATGCTCTGTGATTATCAAGATTAAGAGAATAAGACGTTTTATCTCTATTCTCCTTATACCACTTGGCTTGCTCGTTGATTAAAGCAAATTGATCACTTTGGGCAATTCTCTGCTCACTGATATTTTTGAAATATTCCTTATTGTTGATTTTATATACATCCTGATCAAACTCTAAAGCTGATAATTCAGACCACGCCATCGCATGCGGATATTCTCGCTCTCCGACATCTATCAAAGAATAGCGATCTGGAAGATTGATATCAGGGGTTACACCTCTAAGCTGAGTAGATCCTCCATCTATCCTATAGAATTTCTGCATTGTAATCTTCAATGCTCCCAATGGCTTGAACTCACTATTTCCTCTCACTGCTCGGTCGAGATCTATGAATCTCTGTACAGTACCTTTACCATAAGATTGAGTCCCTACGATAAGCGCTCTATCATAATCCTGTAGCGCTGCTGCCAGAATTTCAGAAGCAGAAGCACTAAATGAATTTATAAGCACAATAAGAGGTCCATCATATTTTACTTCTTCGTCTTTATCATTATATATGAATGGTGCACGTCCTCTAGGTTTCACCTGAACAATAGGACCATCTTCTATAAAGAGTCCTGTCATATCCACTACATCTGGTAGGGATCCTCCCCCATTGCTTCTAAGATCGAGTATTATTCCATTGACATTGTTCTTTTTAAGCTTTTCTATTTCCTCTCCTACGTCAACAGCACAGCTATTGCCTTCAGGCCCGTCAAAAGAACTATAAAACTTTGGCAAATGAATATAACCTACTTCATCTACAGTTCCTGGGAGATCAAGGATCGCTGATTTAGCAAATGAATCTTCGATGTTAACAACATCTCTTTCGAGCTCTACATCCTTTGAGCTACCGTCTTTCTTCTGGATTTTCAATGTTACAAAAGTGCCTTTATCTCCTCTAATCATAGAGACTACATCATCTATACGCATCCCAAATACATCTACTGCTTCTTCTTCCTTCTGAGTCACAGCAAGTATATAGTCATTTACCTCTATTTCTTTATTCTTCCATACTGGGCCGCCTGGCACGATAGATACGACTTGAGTAAGATCTCCTTCCGTTCTGAGTCTAGCACCTATACCTTCAAGTTTTCCACCCATGCTGATATCGAAATCCTGCTTTTCTTTTGGGTTAAAATAATCCGAATGCGGGTCAAAAATGTGCGTAAAAGCATTGATATATGCTTCGTATCGATCTGATCTTTTGACTTTTCCGATGTTCTTAAACCATTCTGTAAATGTCTCACCTACGGCCTCTCTGGCAGCAGTTTCCATTTCGACAAGAGTCTTCTTTTCTTCTTTAGCATTATCTACTACCTCTTGATCTTCGGATTTTAGGTCTTTTTCCTGCTTTGTGAGCGCCCCCTCTAATTCATCAAGAGCATCATACTTTAACATCTTTCTCCAGACCTCTTTTCTCGCTTCAGCATTTGCGGGATAATCCTTCTTGTCAGGGTCAAATTCATGTATTTCTTCGGCTTTGAAGTCAAATGGAGAAGCTAAGACCTCCTTACATATAGTCTTGGATTCTTCTATTCTTTCTTCCAAGATACCAATGGCCAAGTCAAAAAACTCTAAAGACCCCTGATTGGCTTGATCATCCAATTGATCTCTATATACTTCAAGAGTTGCGATGTCTTCTTTTGTTAAGAATCGCTTCCTACCATCTATAGCACCAAGAAAATCATCAAAGACCTCGCTTGAAAACTCATCAGTGAGCTCAACTGGATCAAAATGTACTTGTTCCAATACTGTCAATACAGTCTTCTGAATCACCTTGTCGCGCTCAGGGTCTGTCGGATCACCTTTACTACTTGAGAATATATCTTTGAACTTATCAAGGAAAGTTCCTTCCTTCTTAATGTTTATTTCAGCATTGTCAGCAGAGGCATTCTCGGTGTCAGTCCCAAGGAATCCTCCAAAAGCAAAACTAAACCCTCCCACAAGGGTAAGAATCAATAACCTAATCATATTGGATTTTTTTGTGCTCAAAAAGTTGAAGTTTACAAATCGATCTTTCTATCGATTCAAGTATTAATATACAGATATAATACCAAAAGTGCCCATCGGTTGTCGATGAGCACTTTTAATTAACGAATGAATAACAAAAAAATGGATTCCTTCACTCTTTTTGAGTGATTTCGTATGATATATGGTTGTTGTTCTTAGCCTAAAAAAGGAGCGATTACCAACGCCACAACTGTCATTAATTTCAATAAAATATTCAATGAAGGACCAGAAGTATCTTTGAATGGATCTCCCACTGTATCACCCACTACTGTTGCTTTGTGCGCTTCTGATCCCTTGTAATACATCTCTCCTTTGATCTTTACACCTTCTTCAAACATCTTCTTGGCATTATCCCAAGCACCACCAGCATTAGACTGGAAGATAGCCATCATAACTCCACATACGGTTACACCCGCCAATAATCCTCCTAACATTTCAGCTCCTCCTAAGAATCCAACAACTACTGGAGAAATAATAGCAAGTAATCCTGGCACTACCATCTCCCTAATAGATGCATTTGTTGAGATTTCTACACACTTGTCGTATTCCGCCTTCCCATCTGCAGCATCAAATATTGCCCGATCTTCTTTAGACCAATCTTCCATTTCTTTACCATCATTCTTCTTCATAACGGCTAATGCTTTAGTCAATTCAGGAATTGTTTTGAATTGTCTTCTTACTTCTTGAATCATATCCATTGCAGCTCTGCCTACAGCATTCATAGATAATGCTGAGAACAAGAATGGTAGCATTCCACCGACAAGCAATGCTGCCATTACCTTAGGATTCATGATGTTTATTCCATCAAGTTGTGTCTCTGGGTGTGCCATATTGTAAGCAGTAATAAATGCTGCAAACAATGCCAATGTCGTCAATGCTGCAGAGCCAATAGCAAATCCTTTACCTATTGCCGCTGTCGTATTTCCGACTGCATCTAACTTATCTGTACGTTGTCTTACTTCCTTTGGCAATTCCGCCATCTCCGCAATACCACCAGCATTATCCGCTATCGGACCATATGCATCAACCGCCAATTGAATCCCTGTATTAGATAACATTCCTACTGCCGCAATCGCAATACCATATAAGCCTGCAAAGTGATGTGCACCTATAATTGCTGCAGCTAAGATTAAAATAGGAATCGCTGTTGATTGCATTCCTACTCCTAATCCAGCAATAATGTTGGTCGCAGCTCCAGTAACAGACTGATCTACGATAGACTGTACAGGTTTCGATCCTGTTCCTGTATAATACTCAGTTATCATTCCGATACCAAATCCAGCCGCAAGACCAAATAATACTGCATAGAAAACACCTAAACTAGTATAAGTCATTCCATTAGCTAATGTCCATGAAGCTGGAAGCATCCATTGTACAATGAAGAATGTTGCTACCAACATGATCGCCATAGAGATATACTCTCCCATATTCAAGGCCGTCTGAGGATTTCCCCCATCTTTCACCTTTACGAAGAATGTACCGATGATTGAAGTAATGATTCCTAATCCCGCTAAAACTAATGGTAATAAAACTGCATTCAAACCATCAAACTCATTCGATGCTTCATAACCACCTAAGCCAATAAACGCCGCTCCTAATACCATAGTACCGATTATAGAACCAACATAAGATTCAAATAAATCTGCACCCATACCTGCTACGTCTCCTACGTTGTCCCCTACATTATCTGCAATCGTTGCTGGATTCAAAGGGTGATCTTCAGGAATACCTGCTTCTACTTTTCCTACAAGGTCAGCTCCGACATCTGCAGCTTTCGTATATATTCCTCCACCTACTCTTGCAAAAAGCGCAATAGATGATGCTCCGAATGAGAAACCAGTAATCACTGTGATCACTTTGCTTGGTTCCCAGCCCATGTTAGTGTAGATAAGAAACAAAGTCCCTAAACCTAAAACACCAAGGCCTACAACCCCCATACCCATTACAGCGCCACCAGCAAATGCAACTTCAAGGGCCCTACCCAAACTTGTTCTCGCAGCGTGTGTCGTTCTTACGTTCGCTTTTGTTGCAACCTTCATTCCGATAAAACCAGCTAATGCTGAACAAAAAGCTCCAAGAATAAATGATAAAGCTACCAAAGGTGAAGATCCATCACTCATCCCACTCCAAGCCATCAAAGCAGTTACAACGATAACAAATATGGAAAGAACCTTATATTCTGCCTTAAGAAAGGCCATAGCGCCATCAGATATATTCTTGGCAATTCTTGCCATCTTATCAGAACCCACTTCTTGCTTACTTACCCATGAAGATTTCCAAAAGGTAAACAGGAGAGAGATTACACCCAATACAGGGATCAGGTACATAATATTTTGCGTCATCAGAAGTAATTATTATTAATATGAAAAATTGTTATATGTCTAAATAGCCCACAAATGTAAGGATTGTTTGGAATTTGACACACTCCTATGATATCATCAAAATTGCAATATCCAAGTATTTTTTTAGAGCTGCCATCTTTATATTTTTAGATTAATCTAAAAATACTATTTTTGTCTTATAATTTAGTTTATGCTTACTCAGACAGAAGAAAACTATCTCAAAGCGATCTTTAAGATTAATGAGCATAGTCCCGAACAAGTTAGCACCAATGCAATAGCCAATATTGTTCAGACTTCAGCCGCCTCGGTAACTGATATGATCAAAAAATTATCAGCCAAAGATTTGCTTCACTATGAGCCTTATAAAGGAGTACGATTGAGTAGTCAAGGAGCAAGAATCGCTACTGAATTAGTGCGTAAGCACAGACTTTGGGAAACTTTTTTGGTAACCAAATTGGGATTCTCATGGGAAGAGGTGCATGATATTGCTGAACAATTAGAGCATGTGCAATCAGATATGCTCGTTGATAAATTGAACAAATACTTAAGATTTCCAAAATATGATCCTCATGGAGACCCTATACCTAATGCAGAAGGTAGATTTACATTAAGAGAACAATTACTTCTAAGTAGAGCAACCGTAGAAACAAAAGTAATTCTGGTAGGTGTTAAAAATAATCAAAAGGATTTTTTAAAACATCTTAATAAACTCAATATCTACCTCGGATGTGAGATTCATATTCTAAGTAAAGAAGAGTATGACGCTTCTCTCTCGGTATCTATTGATCAAAGTGGCCCGATTACGCTCTCCAATCAAATTGCTTCAAACTTATTTATTAAAAATTCATAATGAGAAACATATTTGTAACCCTTTTTCTAATATTGTCCTTCAATTTTTCAATTACAAGTCAGGAAAAATTAAAGATAGTTGCGTCTGCTTCTATGTTGCAGGACATCGCTTCGCGGGTTATAGGATCTGATCACGATATCTCAATGATCGTCCCTATAGGTGGAGATCCACACTTACATGAGCCAACTCCAAGCAATGCTCGTTTAGTTGCCGATGCCGATCTAATCCTAATCAATGGATTAACATTTGAAGGGTGGATAAATGAACTTATCGACAATTCTGGAACAGGTGGGACTGTGGTCACAGTTACTCAAGGAATAGATGTACTCGGTAGTCAAGTCTATCAAAATAGCACAGATCCACATGCATGGATGGATGCTTCTAATGGTATTATCTATGCCAGAAATATCCGAGATGCTATAGTGGAGTTATCTCCTGCAAATGCCAGTAAATACAATGCCAATTTCACCAAATATGAAAAAGAGCTTCGGAAATTGGACGAAGAAATCACATCTGCTATTAGTACGATTCCTGAAAAAAGGCGAATTCTAATAACATCCCATGACGCCTTTCAATATTATGGACGTCGGTATGGTATTCGATTAGAAGCAATTATGGGAATTTCTACTGAAGCCGAAGCACAAACCGCAGATATAATAAGGGTGAATAAAGTCATTCGTGAAAATAAAGTGCCTGCCGTATTTATTGAGAGCACGATAAATCCTAAGATGATTCAGCAATTAGCTACGGATAACAATGTAAAGATAGGCGGCAGTCTTTACGCGGATTCATTAGGAGATAAAGATAGTCCTGCTGCGACCTATATAGAAATGTTGAGATATAATACAAAGACAATTGTTACTGCACTTTCAGGAGCCTCTATTGAGAATCATGGGCAAACTCATGATTCTAATCCATCAGGAACCAATTGGAAAATGCTTGGGCTAATTTTTGGACTCCTTTTGACGATTACAGCAATTGTCGTAATTAAACTAAATCGATGAGTAAGGTAATTACAATAAAAGGTTTATCAGTTTCTTATGATCGCAAACGTGTCCTCAGTAACATCTATATGGAACTAGAATCTGGTTCTATTTATGGCGTTATCGGACCAAATGGAGCTGGAAAATCAACACTCTTTAAATCCATCCTCAGCATCATCCCAAGAAACTCTGGAGACATACAGGTATTCGGCCAAGATGTCGAAAAAGTAAGGAAGCGCATCGCTTATATACCTCAGAAGGACGACGTAGATTGGAATTTCCCTGCTATGGTTCGAGACATAGTTATGATGGGTAGGTATCCCCACAAAAAGATTCTCCAGCGACTGAATAAAGAAGATCATCGAATAGCCGATGAGGCGATGGAGAAACTTGACATATTAGATTTAGCGGATCGCCAGATAGGTGCGCTTTCAGGAGGTCAACAGCAGCGTGTGTTCATTGCCAGAGCCATCTGCCAAGGTGCTGATTTATTCTTTATGGACGAACCATTTGTAGGTGTGGATATGCTCACAGAGCATAAAATTATCGAGATCATGAGGGAGATGGCAGCAATTGGGAAAACCATATTAGTCGTTCATCATGATCTGAGTACTGCTGATGATTATTTTGATAAAGTCATTTTATTAAATCAACGATTAATAACATACGGAGAAACAAAGGAGGTATTTACAAAGCAAAATATTAGTCTGACATATGCTCCACAAATGAAAATACTCCAAGATATTGGCTTGATCGATGAAGAGCGGTCTTAGATCTTGTTATAATTTGATCCTTTGGTTTACTTGCGCGAAAATCACTATTGTGAAGCGTTTATCTTCTGTCGCGTAACGAAGGCTATACCTCCTTATCACGCCTCGCTTAAAATGAAATCCTACATGAATCGACTCAAATACCAATTTACAACAAGCTTTTAGCGCACCTTTCTTCCTTTCCAGTTATAGTTGGAAATAAATATTGAAGCGAATCCTATTACCACAATATAAATAATATAGAGACCAGACAATACCAACCCATTGTGAAATTTATAATCAGATCCAAAGAAACTCGAAGAGCTTGAAAATAGAAGATACTCTGCTATGCTTTTACTCAAATATGCGAGTAGTACTATTATGAGAACTGTTAATTGAAGATTAAATACTCCCCAAATCAATGTAATTAATAGCGTCAAATTATAAAACCCTATCGCATAAATTAAAGCTTGCATTCCTCTGTCCTCATAGGCACTGGATTTAGATGCCCATCGCAAGCGTTGATTATAAAATGAAGTCCAAGTATTTTCTGCTGGAGTTTCAACAACAGCAGCTTTCTTATTTACAAATCCAACCGGCTGATTTCTTTTAGCAGCGTATTGAATCAAGAAAATATCATCTCCAGAGGCGTAGCTGTTTTGTATAGCATGTTCCTTATAATCAAGATATAAGCGCTTCTCAAAAGCCATATTCGCAGCGTTAGCACTATACCAAAATTTCTTGTGGATACCATAACTAGTCCCTATCATCGTTCCTATCACATCGAATTGCTGCAATCGTGTTAACCAATTGGAGGAACCTGTCATCTTTATCGGCCCAGTTATCAAGCTATAACCCTTTGAATACAACGCAATAGTTTTCAACCATTCCTTAGGACACAGACAATCCCCATCAGTTGTTACGATCCAGTCATATTTGGCTTTAGCTATGGCTATCTGTTGTCCATATTTTTTATATGCGATTATATTATCTGGAATATTACATGTGTGAAGATGGATTACGCTGACATTCTGAATTTGGAGATTTGTAACGTCTTCAATTGATCCATCTTCAGAATGATCATCAACGACAATGATTTCATATCTATCAATTGGATAAGAACCATTGATTATTGATAAAATACATGAAGTAAGCTGAGTTTCATTACGACTAACAATTACAATCGATAAAAAAGGAAGATCTTTTACATGCAAAAAAAGCTGCTCAGCGCAGGTACGTCGCCACTCACGATAATAATCTATTAACAGCCAGTTATAGACAATAGTAAGGAGTATAATTAGAATGATAAGTAACAGCAAAAAGACTACATCTTATTTAAAGATATCAGAATACTCATTATCTATGGATTTCTTTTGGGCTTCTATCTCCGATAAATCTAAAAAGTCATCCTCCACCTCCTCGTAAGGAATATAATTCCCAATTTTCGTAAGACTCGTACTAGACTGATCCATTCCTCGAGTAGCCAAAGCTCTCATAAATAGGAAAACAGAAACGAATGGAATTCCTATCACGGATAGAACTATTGCTATAATTCCGAAAACTGGATTACGCTTAAGAGAAGAGAATAACCACTTCACATAGCCTAATACAACCCTATAGTTTATGATTAAAGCTCCGACAAGAAATGCTGGGAAGGCCCAAGACAATAGGGTAAAGATCCCTTTCGCAAGCCAAAACAAGACAACAAAGAATACTGCTACGCCAAGTAATAAAAAGAGCGGATTCACTCTACTTACTTTTATCATTCGCTCGATAGACATAATTTTCTGATTTTATATCACCAAATTACGACACTTCTGCTTTCTAAGCTTCCTTATTCGATTAATGTAGACCTAAATTGGATCAAATTACTGCGACTTCTTCGGCAAACTGCATATCATAAAGCTCCTTATATCTTCCTCCTTCATTGAGTAATAAGGTATCATGATTGCCAAATTCAAGAACTTCTCCTTTATCCATCACCATAATATAGTCAGCATTGCGAATCGTAGAGAGTCTATGAGCGATGATAATAGAACTCCGCTTGGCGATCAGTTTTTCTATGGCGTGCTGAATAACTTCCTCGGTTTCGGTATCTATGGATGAAGTAGCTTCATCCAGAATTAGAATATCAGGATTTATTACCAAAGCCCTTACAAAAGAAATCAACTGACGCTGACCCATAGACAGGTTTCCTCCTCTCTCAGTAATAATATGCTCGTATCCGTCCGACATCTCTTGGATATATCTATCAGCACCGATAATTTTAGAGGCCCCCAGAACTGCTTCCAAGGAAATTGATGGATCTCGCAGTGTAATATTCTCAAATACGGTTCCATGAAATAGGAATACATCTTGTAGCACTACAGCCATTCTTTTCCGCAAGAAATCCAAGTTCATGGTTTTGATGTCTTGATCATCGATCATGACTTTCCCATTTCTTAGTTCATAGAATCTGGCTAGGACATTGATAATAGTTGTCTTCCCAGATCCCGTACTCCCTACTATGGCCAAAGTCTTATGTGCATCAAGCACAAAATTTACCCCTTTAAGGACGTCGTTTTCTCCATCGTAGGAGAAATGCACATCCTTGAATTCTACTTTTCCTTCTATTTGGCTTGGGTCCTTATCACCGTAATCTGAGATATGTTCTTCTCTATCCAACTCTACAAATACACGGTCTGCGGCGACCATACCCATCTGCAGCGTATTGAAGTTATCCGCAAGCATTCTAATGGGTCTAAATAGAAGATTTATATACCATGGGAAAGCCAGTAAGGCACCCAAACTCACAATATCTTGAATGACATATCTCGCACCCAAGTATACAAGTATCGCCAGTGCCAAATAGTTAATTATTTCAACTACAGGGAAAAAGATAGCATAGTAGTTGATGGCATCTAAATTGGCCCTAGTATACTCTTTATTTATCTTTTCAAACTTGTGCATCTCCTGCTTCTCAGCATTAAATATCTGAATAATGTGCATACCCGTGATCCGCTCTTGCAGGAATGCGTTCATATTCGAGACCTGATTTCTTACCGTCTCAAAAGCTACCTTGACCTTTTCTTTAAATACATAAGTGGCGATAATGAGAAGTGGTATAGTAGACATTACTAATAATGTCAACTGCCAACTGGTATAAATCATAATACCCGTAACTGCAAAAATACCAAGCAAATCAGCAAGCATTGTCACAATTCCTTGTGTAAATACTGTATTGATAGTTTCTACATCTGAGATCGTTCTTGTAGTAACTCGTCCTATCGGTGTCTGATCAAAATAGCGTAACCTAAGACTTGTAATATGATTGAACACCTTCTGTCGGAGATCTCGAATGACATTCTGTCCCAACAGTGAAGAAAAGTATATCAAAGCGTATCTTACAAGAACGGCCAATACTACCACTCCCATAAATAAAAAGGCCATCCTATATAATCCAGGCATATCTTCCTTCAGTATATAGTCATCGATCATAATAGATACGATGTATGGCCGCATCATAGAAACAGGTGCCAAGAAAGCAGTAAGTACAAGTGTTCCAATAAAATGAGCCTTATAGGGCTTCGCCAACCCTACGATCCTTCCCAGTAAGGCTTTATCAAATTTCTTACGTTTCTCTTCTTTATTCATCTAAGATTTCCTCAAAAGTAACTCCTTCAACACAATAGCATTGTTAGGCTTTCAAATTTAATGCTTCTTTAAATGCTGTAACCTGATCTTCAAACTCTTGCTTTAGAGCCCCGCTGGTTATTCCATCTGTTGTAGAATAATTTGCATAAAATGACGGTAGTGAAAATGAAGCTTGAATATCTGTACCTTGGTGAGGAAAGTGGCTCTTAACCACAGCCATTATATTCGAGCCAGCTCTCTTACCTGGAGAAGTTGACAATACGAACATTTGTTTATCCTCCCATGTCTTACTGTCTGGAATTCGAGACTTCCAGTCCATAATATTTTTAAATGCCGTTGCATAGACACCATTATGTTCCGCAAACGAAATGATGACCGCATCACTTGCCACTAAATGACTTCCAAATTCGACCTTTCTCTGGGATTCCGGATTCCTTCTCAATATCTACACTGAAGATCGGCATCAAGAAATCATTTAGGTCCAATATTACAACTTCCGCCTCTGAGAAAATAGACGATGCATATATCGCAAGTTTCCTATTTATGGATTCCCTACTCGAACTTGCTCCAAAACATAATATCTTCATCTTCATTATATTGATTCGGTATACTTTACATGACGCGAAATGTTTCAGAACAATTCCTCCAATCCGGTCAGTATACACTGTACTTAATGTAGGTTTGGAAATTCAAACCACTTTCACCTGAATATAACTAACCAATCTACGGAAAGATCATTGTCACGCTCGAAAAGAAAAATTAAATAATTAATGACCACCGCCATTCTTCTATCCGCTGGAAGCTCCAAGCGCATGGGTGATAGTAATAAATTACTACTCTCAGTCGGAGGAACTCCTATGGTCTCTCATATAGCGTCGGTACTCTTATCCTCCGATATTGATCAGATAATCGGTGTATTAGGCCATCAACGAAACCTCACCCAAGCTTTACTTAAAAAGTTAACTATCAAAACGGTCTATAATCCACATCATCAGTTAGGGATGGTAGGTAGCATTAAAGCCGGTATTTCGATTCTACCGAAAGGCACCGCCCGAATCATGATTGCACTTGGAGATATGCCGCTTATGAAGGCAGCACATATAAATTCAATTCTAAAATTTAGTGATAAGCAAGCTATCGGTTCAATTATTCGTCCGATTACAAATAGTCATGAATTCGGACATCCAGTTATCTTTGCTGCACGTTATATAGATGAAATAATGAATTGTATTGATGCTCATTCTCTAAAAAGTGTCATCAAAGCGAATAAATCAGCTTTTACCCCATTTAGAACTGAAGACAGAGCATACTTTACAGATATCGACACTCCGAGCGAGTATAAAAAGTTGAACATATGAAAATCAAAAAACTAAATATTCTTTGGATAGGATGTCTAATCTTAGGCTTAAATGCTTGCAATTCAGATATGGTGCAACCTGCCGAAGGGTGTGATGTCATTGTTGCTACTTATGATTCCAATGTAAAAGAAATTATAGATCTAACCTGTGCATATAGCGGATGTCATAATGGTAACGGCTCTGCTCCTGGAAATTATTCTACTTATGCGGGACTCATCAATGTTATCCAGGATGGCAAATTTGTGAGTCGCGTTATTGACATGCAGGACAATCCATCAATCGGGATGCCTCCCAATATGGAAATTTATCCGGCATCTCAACAGGATGACCTAAGCCCTGATCAGATGGAAATAATCCAATGTTGGATAGATTCAGGATTCGAAGAATAAAAGTGATTTAAGAATCTAACAAGATGACTACGAACAACTCATTGACAGGCAGTTATATCAGTTTTTTTATCCCGATAGCTATGGCTATGAAAAGAAAAAAGAGCTTCGTCCTGACTATCAAGCGGTTTTTCTCGTAAATCAACCTAATTCCTAAATCACTTCAAAAAAATAAATATGACAAAAGAGAATAGAATTACTGATAAGGTATGCCTCATAACAGGAGGTACGAAAGGTATTGGATTAGGGATAGCTCATGCCCTACTTGCAAAAGGAGCCAAAGTGATCATTACTGGAAGGTCCAAAGAAAATACTCAGAAAGTAGTAGATCAACTCTTAAAAAAATATCCTGATAAAGTAATCGGTGCAGGCGCTGATGTCAGAATTTATGAAGATCAGCAACGCGCTATCAAAGAAGCCGTTGTCAAATGGGGCAAAGTAGATGTTGCTATTGCAAACGCAGGAGTCGGACACTTTGAATCTATCGAAGATCTAAGTATCAATCAATGGAAAGATGTAATTGATATAAATCTCACAGGGGCATTTCATACTGTGAAGGCTGCTGTAGAAGAGCTCAAGAAGTCTGAAGGCTATTTTATTTCTATTGCCTCTCTTGCAGGCACCAACTTCTTCGCCAAAGGTTCTGCATACAATGCGAGTAAATTCGGGCTCGTGGGATTTACACAGGCGGTCATGTTGGATCTCAGAAAGTATGGTGTTAAAGTATCAACAGTGATGCCTGGTTCTGTAGCTACCTACTTCAACGATCATATTCCTTCAGAACAAGATGCATGGAAGATTCAACCAGAGGACATCGGCCAGATAGTCGTTGATCTCTTGCAAATGCATCCAAGAACATTGCCAAGCAAGGTTGAAGTACGACCTTCTATTCCTGGAGGGAAGTAATATGGAAATGGATGAAACATTTTGGAGTGATGGGTATAAATCTGGAAACATCCAATGGGTTATAGGATTTTCCAGCACACCGCTTAAAACTTATATCGGTTAACTAAAAAATAAGAATACGAGTATTCTTATCCCTGGTGGTGGAAATCGATATGAAGCTGAATACTTGCATGAGCTCGGTTTCGTACAGGTATTTCTATTAGATATTTCTAAAAAAGCCTTTAGAAAATTTCAGCAGTCGTGTTCCTTCCTTTCCCAAAGATCATTTAATTCATGAAGATTTCTTTCAGCATGATGCTGAATACGATCTAATTCTGGAACAAACATTCTTTTGCGCACTTCTACCTTCTTTTCGCAAAGCATATGTACGCAAGATGTTTGATTTGCTTTCCTCAGGAGGAAAATTAGTCGGCCTTCTGTTTGATGCGCCTATGTATGATTCTCGCCCTCCCTATGGAGGATCGAAAGAGGCCTACTTAAAGCTATTCTCTACGGAATTTGAGAATATAATTATGGAAGAATGTTATAATTCTATAACACCAAGAGTAGGAACTGAGACGTTTTTTATTGCTGTTAAATCTTAAAATGGCAACTCATTCAAACTAACATTGCCTCCTGTAATGATAAGTCCTATTTTCTTCCCTTTGAAAAGTTTCGGCTTGCTCAATATAGCTGCTAGGGTAACAGCACTTGAAGGTTCAATTATTATTTTCATACGCTCCCACACCAATCTCATCGCCTCAATAATTCCATCTTCTGTAACCAGAATAATTTGATCAAGAAGTTTATGCAGTATCGGGAAATTCTGATCTCCTAATTGGGATCTAAGGCCATCTGCTATTGTATTAGGGTTAATGGAGGGAACAATCTCTCCAGCTGCCATGGACTGAAATGCATCGGATGCATTCTCTGGCTCAGCTCCTATAATCTTGCACGCTGGTGAGAGATGATGGGCTGCTATACAAGCACCGGCCCCTACTCCACCGCCACCTATAGGACACACTATAATCTCCAAGTTCGGTATCTCTATAAGAAATTCAGCAGTCATAGTTGCCTGTCCCAAGATCACCGGCCCATCATTTGAAGGATGTACTAAAACTGCTCCTGTCTCAGCTATTACTTTTTCTGTATATGCTTCTCTATGTTTCAACGTACTTGGGCAAGTTATAATTTCTGCTCCATAATCCTCTACCGCCGCCCGCTTAACGCTAGGTGCATTCTCTGGCATGACGATATAGGCTTTAACTCCTAAATTAATAGCTGCCAATGTTAGGGCAGCTGCAAAATTCCCTGAAGAGTGTGTTACTACTCCTCTTGCCTTTTCAGCTTCTGATAATTGTAAGACAGCATTGGTCGCTCCACGGATTTTATAAGATCCACCCTTTTGAAAATTATCACATTTAAAATATAACTCCGTTTTTGAAATTTCATTCAACAGCCTCGATGTAAAAACAGGGGTATTATGTATATGCGGACTTACTCTTTCTATTGCTTCTCGGAAAGCAGATTCTTGAAGTAGATTAGACATGCTTGTTTTGATTTAACTTATTAAAGTAAATTAAGATTATAATGACTATCCGCGCGAAGCATTATGAATATTGAGCCTACCTGCTCGGCAGACAGGCTTCAGCTATTTCAACTCTCTTACAATTCCATCAAGGACTATATAAACTCCCGTTTCTTGACTTTGTATTACACCACTACTCATCCCTATATTCAAGGCAGCATCAGAACCTAATACACTTGCTGGAAGTCGCGATCCTGTCAAAACTATAGGCACTGCAAAATTAGAAAGCCGCTCTTTCAAATATTTTCCAGTAGTCCCTATAGTATCTGTACCATGAGTAATTAGAAAAGCATTAGCAGCGTGAGAACTGATAAAACTGAGCAAATTCTCACTATCCTCAGCTGTCAAATCTTGGCTATCTTTTTGTGCTATAGTATGAAATTCATATTCTACTTGATTCTCCCAACGATTTAAAATTTCTATGGATTTTGCATCCCGGATTTCGAAACCGTAGGCATTGGGTTTTTGAGGATATACCTTATCAATAGTGCCTCCCATTTGTATTATACAAATCCGCATAAGACAAATGTATCAATTGGATATACCGATACGAAATTGAATTGGATAAATATGAAGCAATTTCTATCGGCAAATTCACAAAGCGAGGTGTTAAAAAGAAGAATACTAGCAAATCTCCGATGCCGGACCAATCGACACTAATCTTATTAGGTATACAACTCTCCTTATATCTTGCGCATAAGATCTTGTAATTGTTTCAGGCCGTCCTGATATCCCAGCAACATATTCCTATCAATTTTATCTGTTTTAAATGCCAACGGACTTCCTAATAATCTGCTGGGTCTTATAAAATAAACCTTATTGTTTCCTACTTTTCTCTTACTGGTCCAAAAGTGCCTTGCCATGGTAACATCAACGCAAATAATACAATCCAAAGTGCTATCATCGGTAAGAAACCCCACTGGCCTATTGTCTACGATTCCTCCATCCAAGTAGAGAGAACCTTCGATACGATGTGGTTGAAATGTCGGAAAAGTAGCACTGGCGATTACATACTCTACTAAATCTCCCTGAGGAATATCCTGTTTCGTGAGGTATTGGGCTGAACGATTAGTTAGATTATAGGTAACCAAGCCAAAGTCAACAGGATTCTCTCTCAGGACATCTTCTTTTAAAGATGATCTAAGAATCTCTTTTAGCGGAGAGACATCCATTCCCCGATCTTTGATCGCATCTTTTACCCATTTGTAATATCGTTTTCTCGCTCGTAGGGAAAGATCTTCTTCAGATATTCCAGCGAAGATATTATTATAGCTCAGCTTGGACCATACCTCTTTGGCAAGATCTAAATCTTGCTGTACAAAGGCAGCTCCATTTATCGCCCCTACAGAAGTACCATAAACACCAGTAATATATTCGGATAGGCCAAGTTCCTGCAAAGCTTCCCAGGCACCAATTTGGAAGGCCCCTCGGGCGCCTCCTCCGGAAAAAACAAGTGCTATTCTTGGATTGTGCTTCATCTGAATTTTCGATAACGATAAGACTCGTATTAAGATTGTCAGTTCTTCTATGGAGAATAATAGTCTCAATTTATGGCGCTTTTCAGTCAAATACCCACAGTATTAGAAGAAAGCGACCTATTTTGGACTATTACAAATTAATAAAGATGTCTAGTGGAATCAAATCATGGGCAGAAGAAGACCGACCCAGAGAAAAAATGATCCTCAAGGGGCGCGAATCACTTTCGGACGCGGAGCTACTCGCTATCCTCTTAGGTTCTGGCTCTATAAATGAAACTGCCGTTAGTCTCGCTCGGAGAATATTAGCTGATATAGAATCTCTGGACTCTTTAGGCAAGAAGTCCTTACAGCACTTCATGCAATATCGAGGTATCGGAGAAGCGAAAGCCATCACTATTGCTGCTGCATTGGAATTAGGTCGAAGAAGGCAGGCTTCCACACCTAAACAAAAGGTGAAAATCACCTCAAGTGAATTGGCTTTTCAACATTTAGGCCCGAGACTTAGCGACTTACCTCATGAGGAGTTTTGGATATTACTCCTTTCCCAAAGAAATACCGTTCTCGCCCAAGAAAGAATAAGTCAAGGGGGCATGAGCGCCACTGTTGTTGATCCTAAGTTGATATTCTCTAAAGCACTACAGCACAATGCTTCTGGTATAATACTTTTTCATAATCACCCTTCCGGTCTCTGTAATCCGAGTCAAGAAGATATCCGGCTTACTGAGAAACTTGTCAAAGCCGGACAAGTAATGAGTATTCGCGTCAGCGATCACTTAATCATCGGAGATAATATATACTATAGTTTCCGAGATGAGGGTATGATGGATTAAGAAAAGTCCATTCACATTCTTCTCCCTTACTTGAAGATTTGAAATTCAATTTTATCAACTTCCTTCTGATACGCTTTCCAATCTTCAGACATATAAACATCAACTTGATCTACTATCTTTTCTGTAGCCATTTTAGCTTTCTCTACCGCGATCTTGGCATTTGGCCCAGGAGTCCCGTAAGAACTTCTAACATATCTTCTTGCTGTTCCCTGAACGGCTCGAAAACTCTTCGGGTTTCTTTGTATCCCCTTCAACTTGTCATCATCCAGAAAAAGTAATTCTAATTTCTTCAATTCCTTCTTTTGTGATTTAGTGAGATCTTCTAACTGAGTTCGCGTACTATCTGATTTGTCAAGTGTTACGGTTAACTTTTCAATTAGAGAGATCGATTTATTTGCTTTTACAATTTTATCAAAAGCATTTTTTGCTCGAGCATTCATCTCTTCTAATTCTTTGCTGGCTGTAATAAGCGCTGATTGCTCAGAACTTGATATTTCAAGTCGTGGATCATTACGCACTTCTACTTGTGTCCTTGAAGTGTGATTTCCTAATATTACATGGATCGTATAGATTCCAGGCATCGCGGCACTTCCAAAAGGCAAATCGGCATCTACTTTTTCTTCTTTTCTCGAAGGGCCTGAGACACCGTCTACTCTTAGATTCCATGAGGTTCTTATCAATCCTTTTTCCTTTATTTCTTGTGAAAACTTCCGAGCTGTATCACCCTTAGAATCTATTACCGCAATTTTTAATTTTTCCTTCTTTTCTTTTTCCTCATCATTGGGCTCATCATCATTGGGCATTACCCAAATAGAAAGCATAGCATTGGTGTTTTTATTGTCTCCTACGAATTCGCTCTGTGCTACAAATCGAATTCCTTGATACGATCGCCTCTCACTGAGGTATCCGTTAGTGCTGGATACAATAGTCAATGAATCTTTCAAATAAGAATCTCGGGCCATTCTTCTAAATGGTCCAATATCATCGATGATCCAAAGGGCCCTACCGAATGTTCCTAATACTAAATCGTCAAAAGTATGTTGAATAGCAAGATCTCTGATTTGTGCTGGAGGAAGGCCATTCTTCCATTGTTGCCAATTCGTCCCGCCATCAAATGATATATACAGTCCTGCATCAGTACCCATAAATAATAGATTAGGCTCTTGCGAGTCTTCGATTATAGAAGTAACAAAACTTGGAATGTCTCCTTCTCCCACCAATCGCTTCCATGAATTACCATAATTAGTTGTCACATAGAGATATGGCTTCCAATCATTGAGTCTATAATTATTGACTACGACGTATGCTTTTCCAGCAACATCATCGGAAGTAGTGATTTTTGGAATCCATCCATTTTTAGGAGCCCCAGGAAGTTTGCTATAGACATCTATCCATTGACTACCGCCGTCACGAGTTACATGTAATCTTCCATCATCAGAGCCAGTCCAGATCACATCTTTATCAACCGAACTTGGAGCGATGGATATCAGCGTTGTATTATTCTCAGCATTTGTAGCATCGATAGTAAGACCACCGCTAATATCTTGATGTTGCTTACTTGTATCATTAGTTGTTAAGTCTGGAGAGATGACTGTCCAACTTCTACCACAGTCACTACTATAGTGCACAAATTGACTGCCATAATATAATCCACAATCTGTCCCTGGTTCTAAGGCCAACGGAGCATTCCAATTGTATCTTAAGACTACACTATCAGGATGATTAGGCTTAATGAATTTCGTAGCACCTGTCACTTTATCTACCAGCCCTATACTTCCCCCTTGCGCCATAGCATAGACATATCTACTATCTCCGGGTTTGGGAGCTACATCAAATCCATCCCCAAAGTATACTTCTTGCCAATCATGATTTGTGATACCACCACTCTTAAGTGTAAAACCAGGGCCTACCCAAGAACCATTGTCTTGCATACCACCATATACATTATAGGGAAAATCATCATCCACATTTACATGATAGAATTGCCCCACAGGAAGATTTGTAACAAACCTCCAGTTCTTACCCATATCATGGGATATATTCATACCACCATCATTACCATCAATCAAGTAATTAGGATCCTCAGGATGTATCCAAAACGCATGATGATCAGGGTGTACATCGTTTCCATAATCCGCTATCACTTTAAAAGTTTTACCCCCGTCTTCACTCATAGAGACATAACTCCATAGCGAATACAAGCGATTTTCATTCTGTGGATCAACATATATTTCGGCATAGTAGAAAGGGCGGTTCCCCATATTCTCGTCGGTTGAGATTTTATTCCACTTTTCACCACCGTCTGATGATTTATATAGTGCATTTTCCTTCGCTTCTACGAGTGCATAGACTACTTCTGGATTGGAGGAGGAGATGGCCACTCCAATTCTTCCAAGATTACCTTTCGGCAATCCTTCTTCAGAACTTATTTTCTTCCATGTTGCGCCTCCATCATAGGTAATATGAATACCAGATCCTTCGCCTCCACTATTAAATGTCCATGGCTTACGTCCGTATTCCCACATAGATACGATAAGTTTA
Source organism: Saprospiraceae bacterium (assembly GCA_047634015.1). Lineage (GTDB taxonomy): Bacteria > Bacteroidota > Bacteroidia > Chitinophagales > Saprospiraceae > JAJRXG01. The sequence continues at coordinate 5,929 of JBLIDB010000001.1, read as the reverse complement.
TTCGGGTTCTTGGGATCCATTACCATATCTGCTACTCCCGTTTTTTTATTGACGAAAAGTACTTTATTCCAATCCTCGCCACTATTAGTAGTTTTGAATACGCCTCGATCCTTACTATCTCCCCACGCAGCTCCTTGAGCACCTACGTATATGGTGCCTGGTGAACGCTCATCAATAATAATTCTATGAATCACCCGAGTATCCTTTAGACCTTTATATGTCCAGCTTTTACCACCATCAAGACTGTGATAGACCCCAGCCCCGCTATTCTGGGAATTTCGGGGGTTTCCTTCTCCAGTTCCTACCCAGATTTCTGAAGGGTTTGCTTGATTGATTTTCAATGCTCCTATGGACAGCACATTTACATCATCAAATATTGGGTTCCAAGTGATACCTGCATTCGTAGAGAGCCATATGCCTCCTGATGCAGTGCCAACATAGATATGATCTGGGTTTGAAAGATTTACATCGATAGCCGTTACTCTGCCGCTCATCCCAGCAGGGCCTATACTTCTTGCCTTTATAGATTTGAAATGATCGAAATCAACTTCTTGAGCATTAAGAATCGTTACAAATGAAAGTATTAGGATGCCAAAAGCAAAAGAAAGAGTCCTCATAAGTCTATTTTTTAATTCGATATAGTAGCAGAAGTCTTTTGAAGTACTTCTTTTGTTCTTTAATGGCCTGAATCTATTCAGTTTTCCTTCATAATTAACATTCTATAGGAGATAAATCCAAGCATTTCGCAAAAAATCTCTTTCACCACTAAATACCTTGAATGTAAATGCGTTTTGATTCTCACATAAAGAGAAATTCCTTTAGACACACTTTCTTACTCAGAACCGATTATTTTTGCGCCAATGCAATTTGTACATCCTAATTTTCTATGGGCATTAGCTGCGCTCGCCATTCCGATCATCATTCATCTTTTTCACTTTAGAAGATTTAAGAAAGTGTACTACAGTAATGTGCACTTACTCAAAGAGATAAAAGAGGAGACCAGCACAAAGAGTAGGCTTAAGAATTTATTGATCCTATTATCTCGTTGTGCGGCATTGGCAGCCCTTGTTTTCGCTTTCGCTCAACCGATAATAACTTCCACTGACGATACAGATAATCAACCTCGGGCATTAGAATTATTTGTGGATAACTCATTCTCGATGGAAGCTGAGCGAGAAGAGGTGCCTCTATTGACCATAGCCAGAGATAAGGCGCGCGATATTATCAATGCCCATCAAGAAAGCGATCGATATCTCATTCTAACCCATGATCTTGAAGCTAAAAATCAGCGTTATGTAGATCAGAAAACGGCTATTGCATTTCTTGAAGAAATCAATATTTCGCCTGAAGTCCAGCCCTTACAGAATGTGATGAATGTTTTTGATCGATTAGAGCAAAATTTAGTAAATCACAAGTTCGCCAGATTTATAATATCAGATTTTCAAGCTAATATTTCATCATTTGATGCTCCTATCGATAGTACAATCGATCTTACGTTAATACCATTAACTGCTGTTTATGAGAACAACGTAGGTATCTCAGATATGAAGTGGGAGGCGCCTATAGCTATGAAAGATCAAGAGAATAGATTAATAATAGAAATGACTAATTATGGGTCAGATGTAGAAGAAGTCGAACTAAGAATGAATTATGAGGGTCAAGAACGGCCATTAGGTACAGTTCGTATCAATCCTAACTCCGTGTCTTATGATACAGCAGCAATTGCTGTAACTCGAACTGGATGGCATAATATAGAGTTACTGATCAATGACTATCCTATTGAATTTGACAATCAACTATTCGGTTCTTTCGAAATCAAAGATCGCATTGACGTACTCTCTATTTATGAGGAAAAAACCAACAACTTTCTCAAGACCGCTTTCGAAAGTATATCGTATTATGAATTAAGGCAAGAATCCAAGAATCGTATCAAATATGAAGCATTTGAAACTACGGAACTTATCATATTAGAAGATTTAGTAGATATGAGTAGTGGCCTTACCTCAGAATTGATAAAGTATGTCAAGGCAGGTGGGAATCTTCTTATTTTTCCAAGTATCAATGCTCAAGTAAGTGCTTACAATTCGCTCCTTGCACAATTGAATGTGGATCGTCTGGCTTCTTTAAAAGATGAAGCAGGAGAAGTGAGTACAATCAATTCGGAAGAATTTGTATTCAATGATGTATTTCAAAGTACGCGTAGAAATATTCGATTACCGAAGACCAAAAAGAATTGGATATTTAGCGGAAGCGGGGCCAACACTCGAGAGTACTTATTAAGATATCGGAACGGGAACTCCTTTATGAGCAAGTACAGTGTTGATAGAGGTAATGTCTATCTATGCGCAGCTCCATTAATACCAGAGCTAAACGATCTTGTGGTCAATGCAGAAGTATGGGTTCCTATGTTATATAAAATGGCACTGTCCTCAGGCATACGCAAACCTCTCTATTATACCATTGGAAAGGATGGAATTATAGCTTCGAGTAATATTCCTCAATCCAATATTGGAGGATATCTCATGCGAGGTCCTTCTGAGTTCATCCCTGGAGTGAGTAATCATGGAGGTGAACACTATATCGATTTGAGAGATCAAATTAAATCCGCAGGCCAATACAGCCTATCGCTCAATGAAGAAAAGCTACAGACTTTGTCTTTTAATTATAATAAGATTGAATCTGATATAAGCTATCGTGAAGTAGAGCGTATCAATCAAGAATTAGGAGGTAGAGCGAATATAATTAGCAATATTGTCACTGCAGATTTATCCAATATAATATTAGAACGTAGACATGGTGCAAGCCTATGGAGATGGTGTCTTATCTTTGCTTTGTTAATGCTTCTGGTTGAGACTACGCTAATCAGATTTTGGAAATAGAGGAATAAAAAAATATGAATCGAATCCTTATTAAGAAAGCTCGGATATATGATCAAAACTCTAACCAGTATTTAAAAATAAGAGATATCCTTATCGAAAATGGTAAGATCGTAGATATTAAAGCCAGAATTCAACCTTCAGGTAAATTTGAAACTATAGAGAGCAAACAGCTTTGTATTTCTCCGGGGTGGGTAGACATCGGAGCCTTCAATGGAGAACCAGGAAAAGAACAAAGAGAAGATCTTAAGTCTTTAAGAAATGCTGCCGCTCATGGTGGATATGTAGCAATTGCACCTTTTCCTACGGGTCAACCCACTACAGACTCCAAAGGGCAAATAGCATATCTCAAATCTAAAAATCATGAAAGCGCCGTTCAAATTTATCCGATTGGAGCATTAACAATGGATCGGAATGGCAGGGATATGGCCGAACTCATCGATCTATCCGCCGCAGGCGCCATTGCCTTTAGTGATGGTCAAGGATCTAAAATGGGCGAGGGACAAATCCAGCGATCACTTTTATATTTGAAAGGAATAGATTCCAATCTCATTTACGTAGTGAACGCGAAAAAACCTGGAGAGGAAGGCCAAGTAAACGAAGGAGAAGTCTCTGTATCAATGGGTGTGGAAGGGATTCCGGCTCACCAAGAAAAAGTAGCTGTGAATACTGTCCTCAGACAAGTAGAATATACTGGAAGTCGAGCGCTTATTCATAATATCTCTTTGGGATGGGCTGCTGATAAAATTGCAAAGAACGCCCTCAATCATAAAGTGGCTGCTTCCGTACCATATCTCAATCTCGCTCATAATGAAGAGGATGTAAAAGACTTTAATAATAACTTCAAACTACTTCCTCCTCTAAGGCAAGAATCAGAACGCAAAAAACTCTGTAAAGCCGTAGAAAAAGGTAGAGTAGATATAATTACTTCTAACCATAGCCCTAAGACAGTTGAGGAAAAAGATGAGCCTTTTGGGCTATCTCCATTCGGAGCTTCAAGTATAGAAACGACGTTTTCTGGATTGGTTACTCATACCAAAGACTTGAGTTTAGAAAGAATTGTTAATGCGCTTTCTATTGGGCCACGCAAAGCACTTGGCTTAGAAAAGGGGAGCATCAAAATAGGGGAAATGGCTTCGATCACTTTATTTGATCCAGAGATGAGCTGGCAAGTGAGTGAGCGTAACCTATTATCGAAATCAAAGAACAATCCTTATATTGGCAAGGAATTAAAAGGTTGCGTAATCGGTATTCTAAATAATTCTAAACTGATAAAAACGAAAAACTTATGATGAATAATCCAATGATTAAATGGGGACTATACTATGGCTTTGCAAGCATTGCCTTTACAATCATATCCTACTTTGTTAATAAAGAATGGATATTTGGTAGTGGTATAGCAATGGGCGTAGGGCTATTACTTGCAATTGGAGCTGTAGTTTTAGCTATGAAAGAAGCTCGAACTGAGCAAGAAGGGTATTTGGGGTTTGGCGAAGCCATGAAAGTAGGATTGGGTGTATTTATATTAGGGACACTAATGAGTTCCATCTTTCAATGGGTACTTTTTAATTTTGTTGATATTTCCCTCATTGAAGCATCTAAGGAATACTCTATAGAGACAGCTAGAGTTATGAGTGAAAAAATGGGAAATATGATGAACATGTCAGAAGAGCAGATGGAAGAGATGGTCTCTCAAACTGAAGAGCAGATGGCTAATATGGGAAATCCGATGTCTTTAGGCATGATAGTTCAATCATGGCTTTTAGTTTCTCTAATTGGAGGTCTTCCGCTTAATCTTATCGTAGCCGCAATAATGAAAAAATCATAAAAGTTCTACTTCAAATTAAATAGTAGTATAATATGAACCTGGATAAAGTGTAGCTTTGTTCAGGTTTATTATTTAGGTTCATGAATATCTCACTTGTCATTCCTGTTTATAATGAAGAAGAGTCACTTCCTCCTCTTATGACATGGATCTCGCGCGTCATGAAAGAACATCACTTTACTTATGAAGTACTATTCATAGATGACGGTAGTTCAGATAAATCATGGCAGGTCATAAATTATCTTAGTCAAGAGTATCAAAACATAATTAGAGGTATTCGTTTCCGCCGAAATTATGGAAAATCAGCGGCTCTTAAAGAAGGATTCAAAGCGGCAAAAGGGGATGTCATAATAACGATGGATGCCGATCTACAAGACAGTCCAGATGAAGTTCCGGCATTATATAAGATGATTGCCAAAGATGGCTATGATCTTGTATCTGGATGGAAGCAAAAGCGTCATGATCCGATCTCTAAGACTATCCCAAGTAAACTATTCAATGCTGTCGCTCGAAAAGTAAGTGGTATACCACTTCATGACTTTAACTGTGGACTGAAAGCATATGCTAATGATGCAGCGAAGGATATCAATGTATATGGAGATATGCATCGATGGATGCCTGTTTTGGCTAAGTGGCAAGGATATACTAAGATAGGAGAGAAAGTAGTCGAGCACCGCGCACGAGAATATGGTGTTTCTAAATTTGGCGCGAAGCGCTTGATTAGTGGATTTCTGGATTTGTTATCATTATTTTTTGTTGGCAAGTTTAACAAGCAACCGATGCATTTCTTCGGTACATGGGGACTGATATTTTTCGGAATTGGGGCATTAATCCTTATGTATTTAACGGTAAGTAAGATGTTCTATAGCGTATCTGGGATTTCTGACCGTCCCTTATTTTTCTTCGGAATGCTCACTACTATTATCGGTACGCAATTATTCCTCACTGGATTCTTAGCCGAACTTACGATCGATATCCGTGGCAAGAATTACACTTATAATATTTCGGATACTATAGGTTTAGAGGATCCAACGAATTAGAAAGAAGCATCGTAAATCACAACATGAAGTATACTATATGTGTAATAGTTGCTCTATTCTGGTATCCGTCCGAGCTACCCCAACTTGCATAAAACGGATAGCCTCATGACCTTTGTGTCAAAAGATAAAGATGCGAATAAATTACAAGGAGTTTGCTGAGGGGTATTCAAAGAGTGGGTTGAGTAGGA